>NZ_JBAFSM010000007.1:0-22486 GCF_036688125.1 Pannus brasiliensis CCIBt3594
GGAAGAACCATCCCTCGATTCCCTTCGTGTCGAGGTGGTAGCCGGGGAGATCGATCTTCCAATCCGTCGCGGGGGGGATCGGCCCGCGCCCGCGTTCCTTCCACGCGCCGGGGTATTGCCAGCCGGGAGCGCCGGACGTGGCGGTATAAGTTTTATTCCCCGTCAGATGCCCGGATAAGGTGAATTCGCCTTCCAGTAGCGAGAGCGATCGGACGAGTCGCATGGTGAAACGGGCGGTAACGAGGGTTCCATATAAGGCGATGTGATCCTTAAACGCGTACCAGATCGATCGATTCCGGACGGGAGTTTTTAGCACTACCTCGTAATGTCCGTTTCTAACCTCGTCCGCGCGCTCGATATCGATCGACTCCCCGGCCGCGAGAGGCACTTTCTCGAATCCGGGGGGGAGAGGACTCGACCGACTATCGATCGGGTGCGATTTTAGGAGGGTTGAAACTCTGGCGGTTAATTTCATGTCGGCTACGCGGCTGTCGGGGACGCGAGGAAATATCCGGACGGGATAGTTTTATCGCCCTGCCCCCAGGGGAGAGCGGCGATCCATTGCTTCTTGTTATTGACGTTGGTGGTGACGATTTCCTCGTCCAACTCGAACGCGGCGGTAAAGACGTTGTAGTATTTCTTGTCGTAAGCCCTGCCCGGTGCCATATTGATGATCGGCGCGTTGCGGTCGTCAACGTTCGCGGCGAAAGTCACATCGCCGAACATCTCCCACAGTGCCAGGAGGTTCCGATAGGTTTCTTGTTCGAGGGTGAGAACGTCCGAGGGTAGCCAGATGGTTCTCTGTTGACTCGTGATCGTGGCCATATAGCTATAAGAATCCGATAAACCATCTCGACTCTACCGAGATTCTTTCTATCCCTCAACTACAGAAAATGAATATTTCCTGTAGCTTTAAAAAAAGTTGTAATCCTTATGGAATAAGGATTTTATACTAAAAGAGCGAGAGAATCAACGGGAAAGCTACAGGAAAAAATATTGTTTTTTACTTTTTCTGTAGGTAGTAAAGGGTATAAAAAATGTCACAAAAGTTAGGGCAGGCCGCCGTTCTTTCCGCGGAACAATGGGCGAGACTAGAAAAGTACGCTAACCCAACCCATCGGTTAATATGGGCGCTCTGTCGGTTTACCGCGGCGCGGATATCGGAGGCGCTACGGCTAACGGTGGGGGATGTTTACCGAGACCCGGCGAAACGGGAACACTTCCCCGAGATCGTCTACCCGCGGGAGATTCGCAAGGGGAGAGACAAGAATCACCCCGTCCCCGTATCTAGCGCGTTAAGCATCTACCTAAAGGCTTATACTCCATCTCTAGCGTCGGATGACTGGTTATTTCCGGGGCAAAAGGGGAATCATTTAAGCTACGAGGCGGCCATTAAATACCTGCAATCGTGCCGGAATAAGGCCGGACTGCACAACCTGAAGATCTCCACTCACTCGGGCCGGCGCTCGTGCTTGACCGAACTGGCGAGGAACGGAACCAACATCCGAGTTATCCAATCGATCAGCGGCCATGCGAGCCTATCCAATTTACAGCGATACATCGAGGTTGACCCGAAACAGAAGATAAACGCGCTAGAAGGGATATTTAGTTAATTACTGATAATTACTGGTAATCACTGGTAATTATTAAAAATTTCCCCCGAAAGGGAAATTATTAGAAATTACTGGAAATTATTGGAAATTATTGGAAATTATTGGAAATTTACCCCAAAAGAGGGATGGGGTGTTTCTCGTTTCGGCTTTAGTCTTCCTCGCATTTCGGATCGCCAGTTCTCACGGCCGCTAGAAATTCTTCCTCGTCCTTAACGGTTAACTTAGAGCAATACCCGTGAACCGTCACGTTCGTTTCTCCCGTTCGTTCGAGTTCTTCCGCGTATTTAATCGCGTCGATCTCTCGGTAGAAATATCCAAACGACTTCCTGGCAGTAAAAACCATGTATTTCCATTCGGTAATAGAGTAAGAACGACCATTCACTATAATCATCGTGTTTTTCTCCTGTTAACTAGCTTTTCTCTCGAAAATCAATAGAATCTCGCTCGCGGGAAGTCCCGCGGCGATCATTTCCCCGATCGAGTCCGCGAGCGATCGAGCGGTAGCATCCGTGACTGGCCCGATATGTTTCCAGCGCTTCCGCCCTCCCTCGCGGTAGCCGTACCGGTAATATTCCGCCTCTCCCTTGCAGTAGGTGCCGATCGAGCCGGTACCGGAAGCCGTACCGGGCGATCGCTTCCCTCCCGCGGCCGGGGGAGAGACTTTTTCGCCGGAGGGGATACGGGTGGGGAAGCTTTCGGGAGGTGAATAGCCGACGATCGGGCCGGGGGGAGGGGAGAGAACGCCGCGACGGATTAGCTCCGCCTCGATAATCTCCCGTAGCGCGAGAAGTCGGATCGTGGTCGCTTCCAGCACGTCGATCGCTTCCCCCGTTCTGGACGGGTCGGGACTATCCCCCGTCGTGCCGCTGTCCGCGCCGGGGGAGGGGTCGATCGAGGTTTCGTCGAGGGATATCCCTTCACACCCTATCTCCGACCACGGGATAGAATCGACGCGCTCGGGGAGATCGCGGGCGATCATCCTCCAAGTACGCCCTGGCTTTGCGAAAGGAGCGACCAAGCGATACAGGATGCCGTTCCCGATAATATCCTCGACCTCCCCGTATTCCTCCCCGATCCGAAGCAGATCGCCCGGTTTCCACTCGATCGCTTCCCCGTCTTCCCCTTCTATCCCTTCGGCGGGGATAGAATCGCCCGCGGGGGTTTTCCCTTCCGTTTCATCCCACGGGTCGGGAATCGGGGCGAGGGTTCGATCGCTTTCCTCCCGTTCTATCCCCACGTCGGGGATAGAATCGGAAGCTGTCGGGCGGCCGCCCGGTTCTATCCCGTCCGCGGGGGATAGAAAAGGCTCGGAACAATCCTGCCCCTGCCCCTCGCACCGATACATCCAGACCATACAACCGCTATCCCACCGACGATTAATGATTCGCGCGGGTGATTCGCGAGACGGAAGAATTACCGATTGCCCGAGCGCGAATTTTGGTTCGGGCGGGACGAAATCGAGTAGAAGCTTGGATTCTCCCACCCACCGCTCGCGCGCCGATCCCTCCCGGACTGGCGCGATATTGTATTGCCATTCTCCCCCCTCAAAAATTCGAGACGAGATTCTGTATTCGTGACCGTTGTAAACGACCTTATCGAGTCGTCCGAATTTCGGCTCCAGTACCGGGCTGGCGATCGACTCATCGAGGAGCGATCGATCGACCGTTTCCCCTTCTATCCCACCCTCGGGGATAGAATCACCCTCTCGATCGCTTTCCTCCCCTTCTAGCCCGTCAGAGAGGGCGGTTCCGTCCTCTCGATCGCTCTCCCCTTCTATCCCATCGTCGGGGATAGAATCGCCGGGGCGATCGCTTTCCTCCCCTTCTATCCCCTCCTCGATGAGAGAATCGGTCGGATCGTCCACGTGGGATAATTGCCGTTCGCGAAACCATCCCCCGCCCGTTCCCGAAACCTGATAGAACCATTCCTCGTAAGTGTCCGACCAACGCGGCAGGAGGATCGTCCTCTCCCCTTTCCACCCCGCGACGATCACCTGCTCCCCTAACACGAATCCGGGGTCTTTCCAACCCCCTGGCGGGACGGAATCCCCCGCGGGAGCGATCGAATCACCTTCTATCCCATCGTCGGGGATAGAATCGGAAGCTGTCGGGTGGCCGTCCCCTTCTATCCCGTCCGAGGGGATAGAATCGTCGGGGCGATCGCCCGCGGGGTCTAATTCCGACTCGCACCAGTAAACCGACCCGCCAGCGAGCCGATAAGTCCATTCCCGCTCGTTCGCTGACCACGCGACATCGGCGATCTGAGTCGGAGTACCGAGCGGGTGCATCTTCACCCGCTCCCCGGTCGAGAACCGGGGAGATCGTCGCCGCTTATCGGGGGTAGAAGATTCGGGGTGATCGCTTTCTCCACCTTCTATCCCATCGTCGGGGATAGAAGATTCGGGGGGAGAATCGGAAGCTTCCCCTTCTATCCACGGGTCGGGGATAGAATCCTCGACGAGTGCCACTTCCTCCCCTTCTATCCCATCGTCGGGGATAGAATCGGGCGCGGGGGCGATCGAATCATCTTCTATCCCATCGTCGGGGATAGAATCAATTTTCCGACACGCTGACTTGTAGACGCGGGCCTCGTACTCCCTCGACCGGTATTTATCCGGCGGGAGCTTCACCGTTAGCGTTTCATCGTGAACGGCGACAACCGTTCCCGCCGTCTCCCGGTACGCTACCTTATCCCCCGGCGCGAATTCCGGCACTTCTGGCGCGGTCTTGTCCTCCCGTTCTATCCCCTCGTCGGGAGTAGAGTAGGCTCGAACCGCCGTCTTCCGATTCAAGAAACCGAGTTCCCCGTTCGGCCATCGACACCAGAGCGTCCACGGATCGACTTCTAGCACTTCCCCGATCGCGCCCTCCGGGCATCGCGAACCATCCGATCGAACCAAATCACCCGGCGCGAACTCCGGCCCTGGAGGGGTCGGGGCGTTGGTGGTGTCGGTGGTGTCGGTGGTGTCGGTGGGAGCGGTGGCCCGTTCTCTCGCGGTGGGAGCGTCTAGCGGGATCTCCAGTTGTCCGTCGATAGAAGCTAACTCGGTAACGAAGACGTTGAGTTTCTGGAAGGACTGGGTGAGGATCATTGCCTTTTTCGTCCAGACCTTTAGAACCGTGGCGGGAGCGCCGGCGTACATCACTCGATCGTTGGCTTTCAGCATATTGGTAGATGGGGTGGGGGACTGATAGCGAAGAAAATCGGGAGTCAGGAGTCAGGAGTCGGGAGTCAGCGCGTTATATAAGAGAGCGGAATATTGTGGCGGTCGGTGAGCTATTCAGCGAGCGGAACTTAAAACAACAGTAAGTAGGGGGGTTCCCCGGGAACCGGCGGGATTACCCCGGATCGCCCGGAGTTCTCCCGACCCGGCCGGAGTTCCCCGGAGTTTTTATCGATCGCTCGATCGGGGAACGGGCGATCGGGGAGGTTAGTGGGAGTCGTCGGGAATCCCGGATGTGTCGATGCCCATAGCGTGAAACATTTCCTTGAGAGACTTGCCGTAGGTTTTGGCTAACGCCGCCAAATACTCATAGGTGGGACGGCTCTCCCCTGACTCGATATAGGCCAAAGTTCTTTCCGCTATCCCGGTAAGTTCTCTCACTTGAGGTCTGGTTAGTTTTAGCTCTTCTCGAAACTGTCTCAAGGGACTTTTTCCTTTGACTGGTGTACTTTCCATTATAGCAATATATTGCTTGCAGTATATTGCTTGACTCTCGTGGCGAGATGCAATATATTGCAAGTATGACTAAACAACATCCCTACCCCCCGCGGGACGACAGGCAAGCGGCCATAGAGGGGGGAGGGCTGATTAAAGTCTACGATTGCCGTCTACCGCCGGAGGATACCGCCTATCGCCGATCGCTGAAGTTCTGCAAAACTTTCTTAAAACCATGTTTATCGACAGCCCCTCGGCTGTCTTCCCTCAGAATTCACTCTTGTTCTCCGAACAGCGCGGGGAACCCCTCAAATTCCCCGCTTTCCCCTTCCGATCCGGTTCAATGTCGCGATCACCATTCGAGGAAAAAATGATCAAAGCAACATTCGTTTTTGAAATCCAAATAAACGACGACAGTACGACGGCATCCATCCTTCTGGATCTAGATGAGGTTCTGAGAGAGCGAGCGAAAGAACTCATCAAAGCGAAAAAAGACCCGGAAACGGCACTACTTTTGTTAAACACGGGAACCGCTCTCATAACCTCCTACATCCGCGGACTCTCTAGCGAAGAGTAAAAAACCATGACCCCCGAAGAACGCATCGAACAACTAGAACGGGAACTGGAGACCGCCCGCGCCGAAAACGCCGCGCTCCGGCGGAAACTCGCCCGAGCGAAAGACGCGTCTCCCGTCGAGCGCCCCAGTTTCAAGCGCGTCAAACAGATGGCATCTCTCGCCTGTTGCATTCTGGAGCGGGTAGGGGGAAAAGTACAGGCGAGAATGGGCGATAAAGTCCGAATATTCAAAAAACTCCGGGACGCGTGGGAGTTCTTCCTACAGGAAGAATGGAGCCTATCCGACCTATTCCCCCCACCGAAACCGAAACCGGTAAGAAAGCCGGCAGAGAAACCCCGCTGTAAATTCTGCGACGCGGAAATTCACTGGTCACAGGATTTCATGGGGAAATTCCGACCTTACGACGCGCCCGGCAAGCGTCACCAATGCGCCGAGTATTACCGCGCGAACGGGAAACCGATACCGATACTCATGCAGGATCTCGTCCCCTTCTAGCCGAAAAGCTTTCGCGGGGAAAACCATCACATGAACTATTTACCCTTAGACTTCCCCGCTTTCCTCTTCAGACACGGCTCAACGCCGCGATCACCTCTTACCCTTCGCCGCGGGGCGATCGCCCCGCTTTATTGCCAATGCCCAACCAAGAACTTAAAGAAACCATTCTATCCCACGGGATAGAAGCGACGATCGAAACGATATTCGAGCTACTCGTCAGCGAGGAGAGCCTCGAAAATCTCGCGCCCGAGACAAGAACCCTTCTCGCCGCCGGGTTTCACAACCTACTGGTGATCTATTGTCGGGATATCGCCGGGTCGGTGACGATCGGGAGTCTCCAATGACCGAATCCACCAGGAATAAACTACTCGACGATCTCGTGAACGAGATTAAACCTTACGCGCAAGATCTAGGACTCTACGCGCTAACCGTAGGACAGGTACTTTCTCTCAGTGTAGGAGCCGCCGAACGCGCGAAAGCGACGGGGAAAGAAAGTCAATTCCACCTGTCAAAATGGCTACTCTCGCAAATCATCGAAAATCACCCGGAGACAAAGCCAATTATTCACAAATATGACGACCTACTCTCACAACTGGAGACAGAATAAACCAAATGAACGCTCGACAATACATCGCCGATAACCAACACGTACTCATCCCGCTCTATCTCCCTCTTCTGAGAGTAGATCAGATTCTATCCCTACTCGCGGGGTACGAGGACGCGTTACCGCCCCACCATGAAGACCGCGAACTATACAACTCGATCGCGAAAGCTGTCGTCGAACAGGTTTTCGTCCATCTTCCCGAACTTAAAGAACTTATCGAGCGCGAGAAAGGACAGGAGGAATCCGATACCGAGGAAACCGCATCGGAACCCGAAATCGTGGAAATTAAAATTATTCCCGTCAACGGAACCCCTGAAATCGATATTAACGCGTTCCTAGACAAACACTGGAATCGCCCGATCACGCTGACCATAAACTACGCTTACCTGTTTAACCTTCTATCCTGTATTCATTATCGGCGAGATGAGACAAACACTAACGCCGACGAAAAAGCCGCTTTAAGTCTCATCAGTGACAAGATTCTCCGTCAGACTCTTGCTCAGTTCCCCGAATGCACCCCGGTACACGTCAAGTTCAATGTTCCCGTTCCCAGTAACCCCGATGCAAATTAAAACCATCACCTACAAACGAATCAAGAATCTAGGTAACTACCAATCCGAAACCCTAGAAATGACCGCCGAAATCGGCGAAAACGAGTCTCCCGATCGAGTGACCGAAGAGCTTATGAGAAAGGTGAAAACCCTTCTCGGCATCGAAACTCCTAATCCCGAAGACGATCGTATCCCGTTCTAAAAAAAATAGAGGGGGATTCTCTCCCCCCTTACCGAACAAAAATTGACCGTTGAACTTATGAACATAATAACACGAATTCCCCCCGCTTACTTCATCCCGATCGAGCGAGACGGGGACGAACCTTTCCGCTATTTAAACGCGGCGAAAATCGAATCGATCGACGTGGATGGTAACGTCGTTTTCATCTACCTCGAATCCGGTCAGAAAATAGTTCTCACCGGCGATCGAGCGAGAGTTTTCCTGAACGAAATTCACCAGATGACCGCCCGGTACGGGAGGAACGAACAGACCGCCTGACGAGTTCCCCCGCTCTCGGGGAACGAAACGGGGGAACCCTCCCCCGTCGCGGGCCGGGAGTCGCGATCCCTACCGCCTACCGGAAACGGTAGTCGGGATGACGGGCGGTTTTGGCGAGAAGTGACCGAAAGGTTTATCGCTTTCTTTGACCGCCCGGAAATCCCCTCATAGGTAGGTTTTGAGATGAATTGACACTGTTTTGGTTATTCGTGACCGGAGCTTGTGAGTATTCGCGCGTACCTTGAAAATTCAGGAGAACCCATGCTGATTTTAGGTGTCGATATCTGCGCGAATCGCGCGGTTGTCTGGCCACTATCGGAAGTCCCCAAAGACCCGAAAGCGCACTGGAGGCGCGAATCGGAAGGGCGATCGAAAGATCCGAAGGGAGATCCCCTAACCTTCTACTTCACCAAAGCGGGAATCGCGGGATTATTGGCACTGGAACCCGACGCGATCGCGATGGAGCCGACGGGCGTTCACTACTCGCGCCTTCTCTGGCACATCTGCGAGGCGAAAGGAATCCCGATCTACTGGGTGGGACACCAGCAGGCATCCAACCAGCGGAAATCCTACGGACTGCCCGACAAAAACGACATCGCCGACGCGTTCGCGATAGCCTGTTACGCTCATCTCTACAAGGATCACCCGAGCTACTTCCTCGAATTCCCGCACGAGATCCGCCGCATAAGAGAACTCTACCTACAGCTAAAGACGATCGCCCGTCTCCAATCCCCCGCCCTCTCCCGACTTAAACAGCAGTTAGCGTTCGAGTGGCCGGAGAAGGTGGGAGCGGATCTTTCCCCCTATAACGGGAGACGGTCGCTCATCCTCTGGCTCTGTGGTCGGAAGCGATCGGGCCGGAAGTCGATGTACTGGGATAACGAGCATTCCAAGTCGATCGCCGGGGAATACTCGATCGAGATCTCCCATTTCACCCGCAAGCTCGCGGAAATGATAGACGATTACGATTTATGGGCGATGGAAATCGAGAAAGAGCTATCAAACCTCGTGAATCATCCGATATTCGATAAATACAACCGAGTTTTCGATGAATTTAACTTCGGCTTGCGGTTACGGGCGATACTTCTATCCCTCGTCTATCCCTTCGATCGCTTCGAGTCGATCGGGGCGTTCAAACGACGGATCGGGGCGACGCGGGACGAGGTATCGTCGGGGAAGTCGATCGCCTGGAAAACGGGAACGGGATCGAAACTCTGCCGTACCGAGCTTTACCTGTGGGTTTACACGAGTATCTGCGGGAAAGCGAACCGCCCTCGATCGGAAGTGGGCAAGCTCGTTTCGGCGAAGTATGACGGATGGATCGAGCGAGCCAGTGACCCCGAACAGGTAGAGGCGTTTATCCGGGCTAAAATGCAACAGGACGCGCTAGAACAGGTTAAAGCGGCGTTCTTTAGGGCGGTAAAACCATTAATCCCCGTCTCCGAGAAAGAAAGATTCGATTCGGTGATGAATTTAATGGAAATCAGCTTAAAAGCGAGTATTTCCGAGAATACCGACAAGGATAAGATTAAATTGAATCGGAAAGAAGCGAAGCGACGGATGCAAAACCTCGTCATGTCAAAAACCGCTAATTTCGCCGCGCGCTGGCTGTATCGGCGGTTAAAGGCTACAATCGCGTAAGGGTTTATCATTGACTGGGCCGGGGCGACCACCCAAAAAACGGGACTCGAAAGGGTTCCGTTTTAAAATAGGTAAAATTTTCCCCTGAGATGAAAATCGAGCCAGAATTTCACCGGTACATCACGCGAATGACTACAGTACAACCGAAATTGATTATTCACGGGGGCGCGAGTTCCCTCGACGATAAAGGCGGACTTCAAGCCGTCCGGACTTCCCTGCACTCGATCGTTACCGAAGTCTATAATCTCCTGTTGTCCGGCGCGACAGCGGTAGAAGCCGTAACCAGAGGGTGCGCGCTTCTCGAAGATGAACCCCGATTCAACGCGGGGACGGGTTCGGTGGTGCAGTCCGACGGACAGGTACGGATGAGCGCGTCACTGATGGATGGCGATCGCCAACGTCTCAGCGGCGTGATCAATGTATCGCGGGTGAAAAACCCGATCGAACTGGCGCGATTCCTGCAAGACGAGGACGATCGGATTCTCTCGGAAATCGGCGCGGCGGATCTCGCCCGCGAACGGCAGATCCCGGTTTACGATCCCCTGACGGATTTCCGGATTCGGGAATGGATGGAGGAACGCGAGGGGAATTTTCAGAAAAAAATGGCGCGTCTGTTCGCCGATCCGGAAGCGCGACGGGGTACGATCGGGGTGGTGGCGCTCGATAACCGAGGACACATCGCGGCGGGAACCTCCACCGGGGGCAAGGGATTAGAAAGAATCGGCCGCGTCAGCGATAGCGCCATGCCCGCGGGAAATTACGCCAATCATCGCGCCGGGGTGAGTTGTACCGGCGTGGGCGAGGATATTATCGATGAATGTCTGGCCGCGAAGATCGTGATCCGGGTGACGGACGGTTTCTCGCTGAAGGACGCGGTAGAGAAATCGATGAAAGAAGCGAGCGAAAAACAACGGGATTTCGGGATGATTTCCCTCGATTCGGACGGTAATATCGCCTGGGGCAAAACCGCGGAAATTCTCCTCGCGGCCTATCACACGGGCGATCGAATCGGCGATACCCTCGAATGGCACGGTGAGGGAGTCGGTTTAACGGGCAGTTGTTAATCGGTCAGATCTGTCATTTTGTTCGGAAATGGCAGATCTGAAAATGGTATTTTTTCTTTCGTTCGGTTACGCTAGAGTGGCAACCTCTACAGGGAATCGAATTATGATGGCTTGGTTAACTTTAGTTCCGCCGTATCTGTTCGCGTTAACGGTACTTCTCGTCATCTTGCCGACGGTGATCGCGATTTCCATCCGGATCGCTCTCTATCGCTATCTTCGAGCTTGTGCGAGAATTGTGAAAAGGCCGATCGACAGAGATAGTCCGAGTAAATACCCCAAAATTATCGAAACATTAGAATCCTTAGAGACAAAGTTTAAACAGGTAATTCCCAAGGTAGACCGTGTAAATACATCCGCCCTCGTTGATGAATTATATAACAAGGAAGAATTTCCCTTTTTGAGATTTTCTTTACGATGTGTTAAATGGGATTATTTCGGCAATATTTTACCGAATCTTCTTTTGGCTTTTGGTTTATTAGGAACTTTTTTAGGGATCACTCTCAACCTAACCGAGATCGGTTCTCTCGTTCAGCGAGAAAGTCTAGACAGTGGTAATTTAATTGAGAATCTGAAAGTTCCCTTGCAGAGTATGGGGATCGCCTTTTTTACTAGCTTGATCGCTTTGATCTCTAGCTCTATTTTAACCGTTTTAAATTTCTTTTTTGACACAAATATAGCCCGACTTGACTGGATTACCTCTCTAGAAAACTATCTCGACAATACGCTACAACCCGAAATAATAGAAATTAGTCCGCTCGATCGAATGGTCAAAGAACAAGGTGAATTTTTAGAGAGTTTTAGGACTGTCATTGAACAAGTCATTGCCGATAATTCGGCTATTTTTTTTAATAGTGTGACCAGTTTTTCGGAATCGACTAAAAGCTTTGAAGAGCGGATCGATCGACTCGAAATAATTATCCAGCACGAGAATTTTATCGAGTACGGCGCGACGTTAGAACGTTGCGTGTCGGATTTCCAAAAAACGATCGATACTCTGGAGCGAAGCAAGGTCACGACCAATCTAGTTACCGCCACTCAAAATCTCAATTCCACTCAAGAGCAATTATCGAATACGATTCAAGCGTTACAAGATTGTTCTAATTTAATTCAACAAGCGATGACAACGCTCGCTAGTTCCTCTCTCTCGCTCGAAGAACAAATTCGGGAGGTCAGTCAAGATTTCTATCAACTACAAACCAGCCATTATCAACTAAACTCGGAGATCGGCGAAAAAACACTCGATCGCCTGCAAGATTTGAGCGATAAATTGGAGGCGAACAACGGGATATTTACAGAAAAAATCGATCGATCTAACCTTTCCATCGAACGAATTCACAACACGCTTCTCGAAACTTCCCGTCATCTAAATAACCATTCCGATCATTTACAATCTTTAGGCGATCGAATCGCTCTAGCTATCGATCGGGAAGGTCAACTCGGCAACGAACGAAATCGAATTCTCGCCGATAAAATCGGACAAACCTCGGACTATTTGAGGGGGATGCAAGCGAGCTTAAATCAAATGATCGTTCTTCTCGATCGACCGAACGATCGACCCGATCGACCGAACGATAGCCCCCCCCGATGGAGACCATGGTAAACGGGAATCACTCGTTTTTTTCTCTAGACTTATAGATTTTTCGTGAAACGTTTTTACCGCTCCCGATTTTTGCCGTAAACTCATGACTCGCAACTCTCGCTATCGCTCTTATCGAGAAGATTTGAATATTTTTCAATCTTTTACCGATCTCATGACGAATGCCTTCCTGATCTTGAGCTTTTTTCTATTGCTGGCTTTATTACATTCTTGGGAATTGAATCGAAAACTACAATCCGCCTCGCCGATCGTCATCGATGAAAAATCGGGAAACTTTAAATTTTCCTCGGGTAGTGCCGAGTTAAATCGGGAATTAAAAACCTATATCCAGAAACAAATTATTCCGGCGATCGAGAAAACTACCCGCGAGCGATCGATCGACTTTATTCAAGTGATCGGCCACACCGACGGACAGGCACTCCAACAAAACGGAAATCTCGATAAAAATATCGAATCGGTCGCGCGAAACACTCGATCGGTCGGTACTTTAATTCCGGGATCGAACACCGATCTAGGATTAATGCGCGCCCTCGCCGTTATCCAAGAAATCCAAAAGTCCAATAAGCTCAAAAATATCAAATTCCGCGCCTATTCCGCGGGGCAATTGTATTTACCGTCCGGGAAACTCGCGCTCGTCGATCGATCCGCCGATTCCACCCGCAGAAGGATCGAGATCCGCTTTATCCCACCGGGTAAAAAACAGTAAATTCCGGCGCGAAAAAACGCCCTTCCCACTCACGTAATAATGAGAATCATTTTCACAAGCTAAAGACTTCCTGTAGCTTCGGTTTTTGTAGCGAGATTGACAATCTTTCCGCGCGATCGAGCGGTAAGGTTTACAACGAAACGCCGTGATAGCGAGAGCGAACGCTCGCGAGGCTCGATTAGACCCTCGAAATCGAGCGAAAAACTCTTGTATCCAAAAATTAAGACTTATTAACTCTTCTCACTGGAGGGCGCAACTATGCCGCAGACCCTATTTAAAATCGACCTGACGAAACCGATGTCGGAACAGGAACTCGTCGGGCATAACCGTTGGCATCCGGATATCCCGGCCGCGGTTTCCGTCAACCCCGGCGACGTTTTTCGCATCGAGTGCAAGGATTGGACGGACGGACAGATTAAAAACGACGACGACCCGAGCGATATTCGCGATGTCAAATTAACCGTCGTTCACGTCCTCAGTGGCCCCATCCACGTCAACGGCGCGCGACCGGGTGATATTCTGGTCGTGGATTTACTCGATATCGGGCCGTTACCGGGCGATGAATGGGGTTTTACCGGGATATTCGATCGAAATAACGGTGGCGGTTTCCTCACCGATCATTTTCCCAATCCCGCGAAAGCCATCTGGGACATTCACGGCATCTATACCCGTTCCCGACATATCCCCGGTGTGCGGTTCGCGGGTATCTCCCACCCCGGTTTAATCGGTTGCGCTCCCTCCCACGAACTCCTCGCGCGATGGAACCAGCGCGAGCGAGCGTTAGTAGAACGCGGCGGCCCCCCGTGGAAACCCGCGATCCCGCCCCTAGCCGCTTTACCGAACCCGGAAAACGCGATTTTAGGCTCTCTCAAGGGTTCGGAATTCGATCGGGTGGCCGCGGAAGCCGCGCGCACCGTCCCCCCGCGCGAACACGGCGGCAACTGCGATATTAAAAATCTCTCCAAAGGTTCGCGGATTTATTTCCCCGTTTACGTCGATGGCGCGAAGTTATCGATGGGTGACATCCATTTTTCCCAGGGTGACGGCGAGATTTCCTTCTGCGGGGCGATCGAGATGGCCGGCTATCTCGATCTCCACGTCGATATTATTAAAGGTGGGGTGGAAAAATACGGCATGATCAACCCCATTTTCAAACCCGGCCCCGTGGAACCCCATTACTCGGAATATCTGGTATTCGAGGGGATTTCCGTCGATGAATTCACCGGGGAACAGTATTACCTCGACGCGCACGTCGCTTATCGCCGAGCCTGCTTAAACGCGATCGAGTACCTGAAAAAATTCGGTTTCACCGGGGAGCAAGCCTATTTACTGTTGAGTTGCGCCCCCGTCGAAGGCCGCATCAGTGGTATCGTGGACATCCCTAACGCCTGCTGTACCCTCGCCCTACCGACGGAAATTTTCGATAAAAGCATCCTACCGGTTTAATTTCTATGCCTTTATACGATTATCGTTGTCCTACCTGCGGGGATTTCGAGGCCTGGCGATCGATCTCCGAGTTAGACAATCCCCTATCCTGTCCGAACTGTAGCGAGATCGCGACCCGCGTGTTCTCCCCCCCGCTAGTAAACCTGAATTCCGGTCGTTTTCCGTCGAAAACCGGAGAACCGCGGCTCGTTCGATCGGATCGCGAACCGGCGAAACCGCGGGTACAGAGTGCCAATTCCGGCCGTCCGTGGATGATCTCCCACGCTCCCCCCCGTTACTAATCGATCAATAGCCTGTCGGGAGTCTTGTTCGATTCCCGACGGCTACATCGAGAATTTACTCGACATTTTCAGGATTTTCTAACCAATCTCGTAAATCTTCCGCGGTCGAGAAATCTAGTAACGCCTCGGCTAACGCTTCCATTCGATCGATCGACAATCCCCGCACCCGATTTTCGAGTTCGCTGTCTATTTCCCCGATTTTTCGATGCAATTGACGCAGGATTAACGCTTTCTCTCGCTCGATCCCCCGCTCGATCCCTTGTTCGATCCCCCGTTCGATCCCCCGTTCGATTCCTTGTTCGATTCCCTGTTGCATCCAACTGGTCACGATCTGCATGACTTCCTCCCGTTCTTCTTGGTCTAAAGTTCCTAATTCTTGTCGGAATTGTTGTTCTTCCGTTCGGTTTAGTTTGAGATAGGTATCGACAAAACCGGAAATTAATTGCATTTTAGCGGGATTTAAGCGTAGCGTCACCAGTAATCGTAAACACTCCGCTTTCACTCTCGGCCGATCGATCGCTGCGATATTCATTTTCGCCATTAACGCGGACGCGACCGGATTGGGACGGTTTAAAAAATCCCGCCAGTTCAGACGATTGAGTTGAACGACGCGATAATTGAATTGTAAGACCTGAAAATCGGGAAAAGCGATCGAGTAGTGATCGATCGCCGCTTTTTTCGGTCGATCGTAGGAAAAAAGAACGATCGGGTAAACGGGGAGGGCGAACTTTTCATGAAGCCGCGCGAAATAGCGGAACATCCTCCGATCGAACCGCGAGCGGGAACCGGATTCCGCTTCGATATGAACGAGAAAAAAGGACGGTTGACCGCGAAATCGTACCCGCGCGATTAAATCGGTTTCGTACTTCTCCCCCGCGGTCACATCGGTAAAGGTCTCTTTATCGAGTAGGACGATCGAATCGGGATCGAGATAGGCGATGACCTCTGGGAAGAAAAGCTCGATAAACTCGATGAAAAACGTCGAGAGCAATTCTTTAAACAGGCGATCGTGGTCGATAGTTTCCGTCATCTTTCTAGATTACGCTCGTTCCCCGCTAATATCATATCTTACCATATTTCAAACAAAGCTATTAATTCTATTTGCGAATTTATATTGCCAAAGCAATTTTTACCTTTAAATTACCCATTATGTATCATCTTAAAAAGAGTAATCCACCATTGAAACCCGTCCCCGAAAAGCACCGATGAACGATTTAGAAATTTACCCTCGATCGCCCACTCCTTTTATTCTCGAAAATCGGTTGAACTTACTCCCCGAATGCCCGATCGAACCGCGCTCTATACTCATTATTATCTTACACTCCCGATTTCCGTTAGACGGGGAAGGGGAATCGATCGACCGGGAAAAAGACCGATGTTTACAGCGTTATCTGGCGATCGCGGAATCGTTTCGGCTCGCAAACGATCGCGCGGGATTCGGCGCGGAAATAATTTCCCCGAAAAACGGTTTTCCCCTATATTCGGCGCGGGGTAAAATCGCGTTCGATACGGTCGCTATCGTTCACCAGACGTTAGGATTCGATTTCGATCGAACTCCCGCGGGTTGTAAGGTTTTAAAACATCCCTCGCAGGGAAGTTCTGTTTATCCAGGGCTGTTTCTCTCTAGCGCAGAAAGCTCGATCGTTCCCGCTCTTTTTCGGGAAACTCTTCCCGAATCGAAAGGTTTACTCGAAAATATTCTTCGATAAAATGTCCGAGAATCGGCAAGTTTCTTTTTATTCTAAAAATGTCCAACTCGCGAAAGTGGCCGCCTGTCCGCGATAGATCCCGTCGCGATCGATCGTGTTCCAAACGATCGCATTGTCGATCCGAAAACGCCGCCCAGTTTTCGATACGCGAATTCCCCGATAATCATCGATATATCCTGTTTTACGAACTCTAGCCAGCATTTTCGCCCGCTCTGATTCGCTTAGGGTATCCTCGCCCACGGTAGCGCGCGAGGGAAATTGTATCAGTTCCTCCCAGGTTAAACCCCAGAGATCGAGCGCGACGCGATTACCGTAATTAAAAATCGGGTTCGCTTCCGTCCCGTGGGAAACCACCACGAACGGCGCGTGATACAGCGCGTGACTCCGTTCTAACGCCGTCCATTCCGGTGGCAAAAGCGATCGACCGAGTAATCTTTCATAACTGTCTAACAATAATTCCGTCCACGCGATAATCGCCGGATCTTGCCAGATTTCGATATTCTGTCCCATAAAATGCCCGCTCCTAATTCTCGTTCCCCGCTCTCTGATTCCAATACTTCCACGCCGCGTAAGCCATCGTGACCACCCCGGTGACGATCGCCGATTCGTCTACCAGGAATTCGGGATGATGGAGGGGGGGATTTAACAGATTCGGCGAACCGACCCCGAGACGGAACATCGTACCCGGAACCTGTTCGAGATAGATCGAGAAGTCTTCCGCGCCGAGGGAGGGTTCGGTGAGGATTAATACCCGATCGCTTCCCCAGGCTTCCATACTGGCTTCCTCGACGACGCGGGTTAGCGCGGGATCATTCTGTACCGAGGGAACACCGCGACGATAATTTACTTGACATTTTGCGTTATATGTGCTACAGACGCTCGTGACGATACTCTCGATCCATTCGGGAAGATAGGCGTGGGTTTCCGGGTGGAGCGATCGGACGGTTCCGGCCATGCGTACCTGATCGGCGATGACGTTGGGGGCGCGGCCGCCGCTAATCTGACCGATGGTGAGGACGATCGGGCGCAGGGGGTTCTGGGTGCGGCTGATGGCTTGTTGTAGGGTGGTGATGACCTGGGAGGCGATCCAAATGGCATCGATCGCCTCGTGGGGACGCGCCCCGTGGCCGGATTCCCCCTGAATAAAAATCTCCAGATCGTCGGCGGCCGCGGTAAGCGCGCCGTAACGGATACCCACCGATCGCGCGGGAATCGACGGGAAAACGTGAACCCCTAACACCGCGTTCACATCCCGCATCACCCCGTCGCGGATCATCCAACTCGCGCCCTGGGCGATCTCCTCCGCGGGTTGAAAAATAAAGCGCGTCGTACCCGGCAGGGGTTCCGAGAGTCGGGAGAGTACCATCGCGGTTCCGAGGCCGACGGTGGCGTGTACGTCGTGACCGCACGCGTGCATTACGCCCGGTTTACGGGAGGCGAATTCGAGATCGGTTTTTTCCTGGATCGGGAGCGCGTCCATATCGGTGCGGATGGCGAGGACGCGGCGATCGATTCCCTGACCGACGAGTTCCCCTTTCACTCCCGTTTTCCCGATCGCCTCCTGTACGGATAAGCCGCAGGAGGAGAGAACCCCGGCAACGTAGGCGGCGGTTTGGTATTCTTGCCCGCTTAATTCGGGATTCGCGTGGATATGGCGGCGAATTTCGATTAACCGAGGAGCCAGACTTTCGGCTATCTCTTTGATCTCGGAGAGCATGAAAGGAGGGGAAAAGATGTCTTGCTGGTTACATCGTACAGCAGGAGGCGTGTTTTCGGAGGATTCGATCGACCCGGGAGTCAGGAGTCAGGAGGAAGAATATTATGCTTAGAAATTTCAGCGAATACCTAATTTATCTTTTAAAATTCATTTTTTGAAGTTTTTAGACCTTTAAAAACGAATTTTCTAAGATATCCGCTAAAATTTCCCGATCGATTCCCCGCGCTCTCGTAAGAATTCCCGCACCTGTCGATCGCTCGGTTGGGGATCGATCGCCCCGGGCCCGATCGTGACTAACGCGCCGACCGCGCTGGCGTAAATGACCGCTTTTCTGGCGATATCGGCGGAATGAAAGACCTCTTCCCCGAATTGACAGCATCGGTGTAGGAAACCCGCCGAAAATCCGTCCCCCGCGCCCGTGGTATCCACCGTCGTCACCCGGAAAGCGGCCGCGGTTCCCCCGTTTTCCCCCAGACGGTAGCGACAGCCGCGCTCTCCGGCGGTGACGAGAATTCCCCGTAAATTCGGGAATTGCCGCGAGATTTCGGCGGGATCGTCGGTTCCGAATAACCATTCCGCCTCTTCATCGGAACATTTTACTAGATCGGCTTTTTGTAAAATTTCGCGAACGATCGACGGGGCGCTGTCGGGATTTTCCCAGAAAACCGGCCGCCAGTTGATATCGAGGAAGATTTTGACCCCGTGTTCGCGGGCTAGGGATACGGCGCGTTCGATCGCCCCGCGCGAGTTCGGGTAGGCTAGTCCTAGGGTTCCCGTGACTAGAAAACGGGCGTTTTCAAAGAGAGAGGTCGGGATATCGCCGGCGTTGAGGTTAGTATCGGCGAAATCGGTGGTCGCGAGCGCGCCGAATCCCGCGAAATGACGCTCGCCCCCGCTCGATCGGGTGACGTATACCTGTCGCGTCGGGGCGATCGGATCGTGTTGTACGGCCGAGATATTAACCCCTAGACGGTTTAGGAGTTTGAGCGAGCGATCGCCCACCGGATCGCGCCCCACGCGCCCGATAAACGCGGACGGAGTGCCTAATTTGACCGACGCGCAGGCCACGTTCGCGGGCGCGCCCCCGGTGTAGGCTTTCCAGGACGTGACCCGATCGAGCGGGCGATCGCTTTGTTCGGCCAGTAAATCTTCTAGAATCTCACCCAGACAGAGAACGAGGGGATTATTCATGAAATATCCGCGCGGAATTTAAAAATTGTCGTGTGGTTAAGGAGCCGGGAGCCAGGAGTCCGAAGGAGAAATATCGAGTGATTTTCTTCAAAATCTCATTTGAAACCGATTTATCCTTTTTAATCGCATTTTTTCTCGATTTTAGATTCTCGAAAATGAATCGCGCAATCGGTCTATGGTTCGATCGATCGAATACCCGCCTCCTGCCTCCCGCCTTCTCCGACCGATCGATCTTACCCTTAATTCACGGGTAGGCTATACTGCCGGATAGTAGTAAGGTGTGTGATTAGTAGAGGAGTGAGATTTTCATGAAATATCGGTGGATGTTATCGGTCACGGCGTTATTGGGGGTCGCGAGCGCCTCGATCGCCCGGGCCGGTTCGGGAGAGATTCTCCCCGCAACAAAGGTAGAGACCGCTCTCTCTGTGTCGGCTATTACTTTCACGGCCGAAAATCGTCCCACTGGACGAGAATTTTCCCCGGCGACCGCGACCGTCGAGAGTGTACCCGCGTTCCCATCCTCGCCGGATCTCGTCGATTTTAGCGATTCGACCGCTTTGGCCGACACGAAAGAGTCGGAACCCTCGCCGGATACTCCCGACAAGAGTTCCGGGACGAGTGACCAACCGGAAGAACCGGCGTACAATCCCCCGATTCAACTGTTTAATCTGGAAACCGGCAATCAACTCGCCCCGGAGGAGGATTTCTTCTCGGTAGGACTGCGTTGGTTCTTTCCCCGCAATAATCCCAACGGTACGGGATTACAGGTAGTTACGGGATATTACCAGAGGGGGGTGAGCGATCGCCTTCAGGTGGGACTCAACGTTTTCTACTTTGACGATAATATTTCCGATCAAATCAACGGGCAAGGGGTGAAGACTTACGGCCCCCTCTACCAGACTGGCTCGTTCGCCCCGCAAGTGAAATACCAGATCGTTAAAAACGAGACGATAAGCGTGAGCGCGGCCGCTTCCGTGGAAGTTTTCCGACTGTTCACCGGTCCGGGTCTTTTTAACAACAGCAATCAAAATCAAGGCACGTATTTCGTCGGGGGCGCGCTACAGGTTCCCGTGAGTTATCAAGTTACCCCCACGCTACAGCTACATTTCACCCCCGGTTTTTCCTTTCTCCCGGACACGGTTCAAGGGGCGGATTACTACGGCACTTCGTTTAACGTGGGCGCGGGGATTAGCTGGCAACCGATCCGCGCGATCGCCCTATTCGGGGACGTGAACTACCCGATCGGCCCGGGGGGGAATACGGTTCGCGCCAGTGACGGATCGATCGAGAACGATCTGGTCTGGAGCGCCGGAATACGGGTTACTCAACCCCGGACTTTGGGTATCGTCGTCGGTTTCGATGTCTACGCTACCAACGCCTTCGGGACAACTCTCGCGACCCGATCGCTGTCGTTGGTTCCGGGTTCGGGTCAGGTTGCCCTCGGCGCGAATGTGTTTTTCCAGTTCTAAACTGGAAGATGGGAAGTGAGGGAGGCGGGAGGTGAGGGAGATGGAGACCGGGAAATCAATAGATTATTTCGGGATAAGATCGAGAGTTTTGAGAAATTTATTCCCTACACCCTATACCCTTCCCTCCTGTCTCCTGTCTCCTGTCTCCTGAACCACACGAAAATTTTTGAATTCCGCAAGAGGTCTCATGACGCGCGCGCTAATCGATTATCAAAACGTTATTACCGAACTGATCGATCGCTATAAACATCGGGTCGATTTCCTCGCGATCCGCGTCGAGGAGGCACGGGGAACGAACATCCTCCTACGGGCGGATAAAGTGGAAACTCTCAGCGAGGGAATCGCGATCGGGGGACAGGTCAGGGCTTGTTATAAAGGCGGTTGGGGATTCGCCAGTTTTAACCGGCTGGCGGGTTTACGCGAGCGGGTGGAGGAAGCGATCGCCGCCGCTAGAGCGATCGGGGACGAGGAAACTTTACTCGCGCCGATCGAGCCGATCGTGGCGAGCGTTCACCTGCCCCTGACGGGAACCGACCCGCGCCTCGTTCCCCTGCCGGAGAAGAAGGAACTGTGCGATCGCTATAACGAGATCCTCCGGGGTTATCATCCCTCGGTGACGACCACTTCCGTCCGCTACGGGGACAGTACCCAGCATATTCTCCTCGTCACTTCCGAGGGGACATCGATCGAGCAAACCTGGTCGGACGTGGAGATGCGTTTTTCGGCGACCGCGCGGGACGGCGACACGGTACAGACGGGACGGGAAACCACCGGCTCGCGTCGGGCTTACGAGGATCTGGCGGATCTCGACGATCGGGTGATAGAAACCGCCAAACGTGCCGTGGATTCGTTGATTTTGCCATCGGTACGGGGCGATACTTACACGGTGGTCATCGATCCCGTTCTGACGGGTCTATTCGTTCACGAGGCGTTCGGACACCTCTCGGAAGCCGATATGTTGTACGAGAATCCGGATCTGCTGGAAGTGATGAGTATGGGGAAACGGTTCGGCCCGGATAACCTGCAAATTTTCGACGGGGCGCTTCCCGAGGGACATCGGGGCAGTTATTTCTACGACGACGAGGGAACCCGGGCGACGACGACGCGGTTAATTCAGGACGGGGTACTGGTGGGACGATTGCACTCGCGGGAGACGGCGGGAAAACTGGGGGAACAACCGACGGGAAACGCGCGTTGTTTGAACTATCACTACCCGCCGATCGTCCGGATGACCAATACCTGGATCGAGCGGGGAAATACCCCGGTTAATGACCTTTTTTCGGGAATTAAAACGGGAGTGTACGCCAAGAACTGGCAGGGGGGCATGACCAACGGCGAGATGTTCACCTTTAGCGCGGGGGAAGCCTGGATGATCCGCGACGGGGCGATCGCCGAACCGGTCAGAGATGTCACCCTGTCGGGGAACGTGTTTAAAACGCTGGCCAATATCGAGGGGATCGGGGATGATTTCTACTGGGACGAGTCGGGAGGGTGCGGCAAGGGCGGCCAGAGCGGTTTACCGGTCGGGTGCGGCGGCCCTAGTTTACGGATTCGGGATGTGGTAGTGGGAGGAGAGGCGGTCGATCGAGAATAATTCGGTGTTAACGGATAGATTTTCCGGATAATTCCCTTATAATTCTCAGCAACGGGATCAGTAATTCCACTTGC
>NZ_JBAFSM010000008.1:0-110158 GCF_036688125.1 Pannus brasiliensis CCIBt3594
CGATTACCAAGCTGTACGTGGATAACGGCTACATCACCTCGGGCGCGTTTATCCCCCCGCAGACGATCGAGAACGGTACGGTGAAAATTAAAATTGTCGAGGGCAGTCTGGAGGATATCCGGGTCACGGTACGGGGAAGACTCAACCCCGCGTATGTCCGGGGTCGGATCGCCATCGCCACGGGAAAACCGCTCAATCTTAACCGTCTGCTGGAAGCGCTACAGGTTCTCCGGCTCGATCCCGTCATTTCCCGACTTTCCGCCGAGTTAGCCGCCGGGACGCGACCGGGGACGAATCTCCTCGATGTGACGGTGGAGGTGGCCGACACGTTGACGGGTTCGGTGATTCTCGATAACGGTCGATCGCCCGCGGTGGGCGGTTTCCGCCGGGGGGTACAGATCGAGGAGGGAAATCTGACCGGGAACGGCGATCGAGTCCGGGCCTGGTATCTGAATACCGACGGGAGTAACGATTGGGATATTTCCTACACGCTACCGGTCAACGCCCACGACGGCACGATCGGCATCGAGTACCGGAACGTGTCTAGCGACGTGATCCAGTCCCCCCTGGACCGGTTGGATATCGCCTCGGACTATCAGGACGCGGTTCTTTCCTACCGTCAGCCGGTCACTCGGAGTCCGGACGGGGAACTCGCGTTCGGGGCTACTTTTGAATACCAGAGAAGTCAGGGTTGGTTTCTCGGGGGGCGGCCGTTCGTCGCCTACGGAACCGATAATGACGGGGTAACGAGTGTTTCCGCCCTGCGCTTTTTCCAGGAATGGACGGGGCGCGGCCGGCAGGACGTGGTGTTCTTGCGATCGGAGTTCAGTTTCGGGTTAGATATTTTCGGCGCGACGACTCCTTTCGATAGTTCGGTTAACGCCAACGCCCCGAAACCGGATTATTTCCTCTGGCGAGGTCAGGGGCAGTGGGTGCATCAATTCGCCCCGGATACCCTTTTTATCTTCCGGGGTAATCTCCAGATCGCTAACGATTCCGTGGTTTCCCTGGAACAGTTCGCACTGGGGGGACTCTACAGTGTCCGCGGCTACCAGCAGAATTATTTATTAAGCGATAACGGGGCTTTCGCGTCCGCGGAGTTCCGTCTGCCGATTTTCCGCGCCCCCCGACAACAGCAATTAGTCCAGCTTGTTCCCTTCCTGGATTCGGGCATCGCCTGGAACGCTTACGGGGTGGAGAATCCCGATCCGGGGGCGATCGTGTCGGTGGGACTCGGTTTGAACTGGCAGTGGGGAAAATACGTGAACGCCCGCGTGGATTGGGGCTACCCGCTGATCCGCCGGGGTTCCCTTGACGAGACCTGGCAAAATAGCGGGTTTTCCTTTTCCGTGATTATTAGTCCGTTTTAAGTATCCTCGTTCGTTTCGTCGCGCTCGGCTTTGACTTCTTCTTTAAAACCTCGAAGGGTTTTTCCCAGCGTGGCACCGATCTCGGGGATTTTTTTCGGCCCGAAGATCAGTAGGACGACAACCCCGATAATCGCCACTTCCGGCCAACCCAGTCCGAACATACTCGCTCTCTTGAATGCTTCGCCTCTCATTTTACCCCGGCGCATCCGGCGGGAAGTCGGGATCGATCGCTTCTTCTAGGGTAAAGGGAGCGGACTCGGGAAAAATGTCGGGGGAGAGTCGGTACTTTCTCCGCGTATCCTCTAGCGCGTTGCGGTAACAATCGGGGAAAACTTCCTGGAAAAACGGCCGGAGAGGGGGACTATCTTCGAGACATAGCTGAATCTGTCTTCGCTGTTCGACGATCGTGCCGTACCAACCTCTAGCATTATCCTCTCTCTCCGCGTTCCAGTATAAAAGCTTGAGAAGGTGTTCGATCAGGAGAATTAAGCGGCTTTTTAGTTCTTTTCTCTCGCTTTTTCGCGTAGAATCCAATTCTTCGAGCAAATTGTCCCAATCTACCGCGTCAAAACGGCGCTCCGCGATCGCCCGCGCGGTACTCTGTAACCAGAGAGCGAAGTCTCTCTCGTATAAAGTTCGATCGATCGCGCTTCGGGATTCGGCTACCCTAGATCTCTCGTGGAATGCAAAAATTGTCGTGTGGTTAGGGAGACAGGAGTCAGGAGACGGGAGACGGAGACAGGAGACGGGAGACGGAGACAGGAGACAGGAGACAGGAGACAGGAGACAGGAGAGAATTTTCAGGATAAAGACTTGATTTTCAACTTTTTCGCTTTACGGGAATGGTTGTTCAGGGCGATCGAGTCTTCCCGAATATCTCGCGGTATCAAAAAATCGCGGGGCTTCTTCATTACCGATCTATATTTTGAGAGAATAAAATCGAGAAGAATTGAAATTTAAACGGGTAACTCGGTTAGAGGTAGAATTTTCGCCCGGATTATTCTGTATTCTACCTCCTGGCTCCTGACTCCTGACTCCTGACTCCTGTCTCCTGTCTCCTGTCTCCCGTCTCCTGACTCCTGTCTCCTGACTCCTGACCCCGCTAACAAGAACGCTCGATAAAACACCCGTACTGTTCCCCGGTGATCCGGCCGGCTTCGTAGAGGGTTTCGGTGATTTCCGACAGGGTGAGGACGGAATACGCGTGATAACCTCTCTCGCGGAGTTTGTCCTTGACTCCTTTGCCGTGATCGATGAAGACGACGATATCTTGAACGTGTAATCCGGCGGATTCTAGTTTTCCCGCTCCCTCGATGGCACTTTTGCCGGAAATCAGGATATCATCGACGACGACGACGGTTTCCCCAGCCTGAAAATTGCCCTCGATCAATCTTCGCGTGCCGTGGGCTTTCACTTCTTTACGGGGGAAAATCATCGGGCGATCGAGCAGTAAGGAGAGTCCGGTCGCGGTCGGGAGGGAACCGTAGGGAATTCCCGCGATTCTATCGAAAGTAAGATTTTTTAAAATTTCCCCGTAGGATTCGATCACCTGTCCGAATACCCGCGGGTTGGAGATAATCCGTCGCAGATCGATATAGTAGGAAAAGGTTTCCCCGGACGCTTGCACATATTCCCCGAACATCAGACAACCGATGTCGAAGAGTTCCAAAATTAAATCCTGATGGGGATGTTGTTGTAGGAGACAAACATTAGGAGTCCAGAGATCCTCGCGGGTGTTTTCCCGGCTTTTTTCCGCTCGAATCACGTTAATCTCATCGCGGATCGCGCGCGCTCGATCGCCCAGATCGGTTTCTTTTAAAATATCTTGCGGCAGGGGAATTAATAAACCGTCCCCACTCGCGGTTAATCCCGCGCCGATTAACCTCGTGAACTGGCTTCTATCTTCCCAGAGACTGCGGAGAAGGATCAGTCTTTCCGGGGCGATATCTCGAATTCGGGTTAAGACTTCCGGTTTGGTGGTTCCTACTTCTAAAAATACCTGTTCGGGAGTTCCCCAGGTTCTCGCTTCCCGTACCACTTGCAAGTAATAGGGATTCGCGGGATCGGGATATTCCTGTAGGTTAAAAGCGCCCTGATTGGAAGTATGACAGAGAATGAACGCGCCCCGATCGCTATAGACGAGAAACGGCGCGACGTGATCCTGTCCGGGGTAGGGATTGAGCGTTACCGCGTCCACGTTCCATCTTTCAAAAATGGTTTTGGCGAACAGGGTACTGGTGTTGAGATCGCCGTGTTTCGCGTCGAGGATCACGGGGATATCCCTCGGTATTTTCTCGATCGTTCGCGTTAGTAATTCCCAGCCGGCCGCGCCGAGAATCTCGTAGAATCCGAGGGTGGGTTTGTACGCGCAGACGAGCTCTCGGGTTTCCGAGACGATCCATTGTAACCAGTTTTCCAACGCCTCGATCGAGTTCCCCCGAACCGCGGGCATCATCTCCGGGTTCGGATCTAAACCGACGATCAGTAAACTATTCGAGCGCTCGATCGAGTCTTGGAGTTTCCGGTAAAAATTCATCTCGTTTTCGGGTTAAGGAGAGTGGTTAATCTATCAGTTTATCTCGGTTTTATCGAAAACAGGATACAAGATCGCCTCGTGGAGACTCTTGCGCGTATTCGCGTCGAGATACTTTCTCTGTAAGGGTCGCCATTCTAACCATTTCTGATAGCGGTTTTTTTGAAAGATTTCTAATAGAGTCGGCATTTCTCTCGCTAGAGATTTAGGGAAGACTCCCGCGAGAAATTCCGAGAGAATATGACAGTCCTGGATCTCGCCGAGAATTTCTTGAATTTTTTTAATCTCTTCGAGATGTTTTTTATATTGTCCGCCATAAAAGCGAGTGAATAGCTCCATATTATAGCGGGAACGTTTGGCTTCCTTGCGTAACTCGTGCAGGAGAATTCCTTCTTTTTCGAGCAATCGATCGATCGCTTCGGGAGTTCGATCGATCTCGTTTTCCTCTCCCGTTAAATTCACCCCGATCGACCAACCTTCGTGGAGGAGAAAACGGCTCGATTGGGGCAGGAGTAAATCGGGTAAAACGATCTCGATCGCCAGATGACCGATCGGTTGATAGGTGGGCTTTTCTAACCAGTTTTTAAAACCGCGAACGAAAGTATCGTAACTCGGGGATTTTAAAAGGGTGGATACTTCTTCAAAAATCCTCTCCCTACGGCTTTCGAGAACCTTCAAGGCTTCTTTGAGCGACTTCTGTTCTTTTTTCGGTAAAACGGTTTCGTAGTGGGTGGTTAGGGCTTCTTTTAAAACATCTAGATCCCGTAATTGTCCGAGAACTCTAGCGATTTTTCCCACCCGTTCGGGGCGAGTCGCCTTGGACAGTTCGAGCGCGGGAGCGAACCCGGTTAAGGTAGCGCGTAAACGTCTCGTTCCCACGCGCATCTGGTGCAGTTCTTCCGGATCTTCATCCCGTAAAACCCCGGCTTCGTGTTGGAGAATTTTCTGAAAATGTTTCTCGATCGCCACGTAAGCCCAATCCGCCAGGGTTTTCGCCCCGCGCTCGAATTCTCCCTTCATGGTTTCCCTCTGCCCAAGTGATCAGGTCGTTTTCGGTGAATTTTTAAAGTAAGATAAAATTTCATCTTCCCTATTGATTCTAGGCAATAAATTCCCGTTCCGCTATCCCCGCTCCCCTCTCCCATGCTCGAATTCTGGCTGAATAACGCTTCCGAGATCGGTTTTCGGACGATCGAACATCTCCTGCTCACCGGGATGGCGATGGCTATCGGTAGCGCTATCGGTATCCCGTCGGGAATTCTCATCACCCGTCAACCGAACCTAGCGAAACCGATTCTCGCGATCGTTAATACCCTCCAGACGATTCCCAGTCTCGCCCTGTTCGGATTCCTGATTTCCGTTCCTTTTCTGGGCGGTATCGGCAAAATTCCCGCGATTGTAGCTTTAACTCTCTATACATTACTCCCCCTCGTTCAGAATACCTATATCGGTATTTCTAAAGTCGATCGCCAACTGAAAGAATCGGCGGTTTCCCTGGGGATGACGGACTGGCAGATCCTGCGCTACGTGGAACTTCCCCTCGCGACGGGGGTGATTCTCGCGGGGGTGCGGATCGCGACGGTACTCTCGATCGGGATCGCCACGATCGCCGCCGCTATCGGGGGCGGGGGCTTGGGAGTGTTTATATTCCGCGGCATTTCCACGGTAAATAATCAATTAATCCTAGCGGGCGCGATTCCCGCCGCGTTTTTAGCCCTTCTCGCCGATTGGGGACTCGGTTGGCTAGAAAAAGCGTTAACGCCCCCGAACCGGCTGAAAATGCCCTCGAAACGGCGATGGGGACTCGGTTTAGTCGGTTTAGCCCTGCTTTCTTTCCTGTTGACTTTGCTATTTCACGCGTCGCCGGGGGGAACGGTAACGATCGGCTCGAAAAATTTCACGGAAAGCGTCATTTTAGGGGAGATCCTGGCACAATCGATCGAGCGGGAAACGGGGTTAAAAGTCGAGCGGCAGTTCAACCTCGGCGGGACGTTTATCTGTCACGAGGCGGTAAAAGCGGGCAAAATCGACGGTTATATCGAGTATTCGGGAACCGCTTTCACGGGAATCCTCCAGGAAAAACCGATCGCCGATCCGAAAATCGTTTTCCAAAAACTACGCGACACCTATCGGGAGAAATTCGATCTAGAGGTATTCCCCGGACTGGGTTTTGAAAACACTTTCGCCATCGTTATCCGCGGCGATGACGCGCGACGCTACCACCTGAAAACCCTCTCGGAAGTGGCGAAATATACTCCCGACTGGCGCGCGGGTTTCGGCTACGAATTTTTGGAACGGGAGGATGGTTTTCCGGGATTGGCGAAGACTTACGGGTTACGGTTCGCGAGTCCCCCGAAATCGCTGGATCTCGGTTTACTCTACCGCGCTCTCGCCGAAAAACAGGTGGATCTGGTGGCGGGAAATTCTACCGATGGCGTGATCCCGGTGTTGGATCTGGTGATTTTAGAGGACGATAAGCGTTATTTTCCCCCCTACGAGGCGATCCCTATTTTTAACCGGAAAAGCCTAGAAAAATACCCGCGACTACGGCGGGTATTACAAAAAATGGAAGGTAACATTAGCGCTTCGACCATGCAGAAATTGAACTATGAAGTGGATGGTCGTAAGCGTCCCGTCGAGGAAGTAGTGAGGGGATTTTTAGCGAGATAATTTGGGAGGGGGAGATGGGGAAGTTTTCGGGGAAAAGGGAAAAGGCTATTTTTAATATTCTCCTGCCTCCTGACTCCTGCCTCTTAAACTTTGCCGATAAAATAGATCCCCCAAGTATCGAATCCCGCGATGTTCTCGTGCATCCAGAGGGCGCGATCGATTAATTGTAGTCCGGTTCGATCGAACAGATCTTCGAGTTCCCGCTCGAACCAGTATCGCGTCGGATGGATGTTTTGTAGTTCTTCTAGGGCATTCTCGATCTGATAGCGGGTGAATTCTCGATCGAGGCTATCCCCGAAACCCGTCGCGCGATCGAGGAGAATTTCTTCGACCTCTAAACGTTTCACGCGTACCGCGGGTAAATCCGCGAGAACGGGCGGCCCGTACCAACAATCGAAAACGAACGTCCCCTCGGGAGATAGATGTTTTTTAACCGCGGTGAAAATCGCCTGTAAACTTCCCATTTTTAGCGGATAGTTTATCGCGTGAAATAGGGAGAACGCCACGTCGAATCTCTCCTCGAATCGGACAGTAACCGAGCGATCGAACCGCAATTTACGGGCGATTTCTAAAGGAACGGCCTGTAAACGTTCCCTGCCCCGATCGATTCTTTCCGCGTCGCGATCGATGCCGTGAATTCTCTCGTATCCCGATTCCGCGAGAAGGAGCGATCGATAACCGGTTCCGCAGTTTACTTCTAGGATCGATCGAGCGTTCGGCGAGTATTTCCGTAGGAGGGTACGGATAAATCGCGCTTCCCCCGTATAATCTTTATCTTGACACAGCAGATCGTGGTAACGAGCGAAATTATTCACGGTATCCACGGTGAACATCAGCAACATTCCCTTATTTTACAAACGAGTTTTTTGAAAAACTAGATATTTGGATCTCCCCACGTCGAAGTGGTCGTTAAAAAACTCTTCCACTAGCTTGAATCCCGACTGACGGAAAAACTCTAAAACATAATTTTTCCGTAAGAAATAAGGAATATCATAATTGCTATCGATCCACGCTCTTAAAGTTTCATCGTCGAAACATTCTTCGGAAAAAATATCGAACGCGACATATCCCCCCTCTTTAGTCACTCGAACGATCTCCTGGAAATATTGGCAAACGGTTAAAAAAGGGATATAAATAAATACACCATGGGCGAAAACGAGATCGATCGAATAATCCGCCGAATCGTCCAGGGAACGTCCATCCGCGTTCCGAGAGATCAGGTTATACTGTCGCGCCAACCAGTCGGCCCAATCTCGATCGGTCTCGTAACTTTCGTACCGTTCGGGTTGACAGAGTTGGATAATCTTCTCCGCGTGAATCCCCGTTCCCGTTCCGATCTCTAGAACGGTGGTAATCTTGTTATCGAACATTCCGAGTTTTTGGAAACGGTTCACGATCGTCTTCGCGTGGCTTTTCTGGTTCCAGAGCGTTTCTACATAGTCGCTCACGGATATTCCTTTTTTCGATGCCATGTCGATGGTTTCCCGAGCGGAAATATTTCTCGGTTTGTATCGATATACAGACGGGGTTTTCAAGGGAGCGATCGGTAGGGAAAATCCTCGGATCATTTTATTGACGTAGGAGTTTAGGGTAATTTTCATCTGGAAATCTTCCCGTTTTTGGGGTGGTGTACAAGGTAATCAACTCGCGATCTCGGCTATCTTTTTTCGAGTTTCGCGCGAGAGTATCGAGCCAAAATGAGCGTGATAAAAAATCTTGGCGTGTTCATTGCCGCGCTAAAGTATAGCGATCGATTTCGGGAAATCGTTTTTTTTCTAACGAGATCGGCACCAGGGGCGTTCGCTTTCTCCGGGGCGATCGGGTCGATTTTGTCCGATCGATCCCCCCTCGATCGAGATAAACTTCGCGCGGGAGAAACGAGGGGAATCTCTCTACTTTCTTCGCGAGGGTGAGCGTGGATAGCGATTCCCGTCCCGCTCGCATTTCTAGCTAGATAAAATCTGTTGGATTGCCGTCGCGACCTTGACGATCTGTTCGTCTTTTAAAGTGGTGCCGCTAGGAATCTTGAATCCCCGACGGTAGAGCCTTTCGGCCACGGGAAAAGTTTCGCCCGGCGATCCACTCTTTTCTCGAAACTCGGGTTGTTCGTGTACGGGATAGAAAAAGGGTCGGGTCTCGATGCCGCGTTCGACCAATTGTCGCGTCATCTCTCGCGCGTCCAAAGGTACACCGTCCAGTAAAACCAAACCGTAAACGCTATATAAATTCTCCGCTCGATCGGTGCTGGAAATCGGAAGTTGTAAACCGGGAACATCGGCCAGTAGTTCCATGTAAAGCTCTCCGATCCGGCGTTTTCGGGCGATAAATTCTTCTAACCGTTCTAGGTGAGCGAATCCGAGGGCGGCTTGAAAGTTGTTCATCCGCGGATTCCTATCGGTTTCTTCCCCGGACAGGACGGCCGCCGATCGAGCCGACAGATCCCGTAACTGGCGACAGCGCTCGGCCAGGGTCGCGTTATCGGTCACGATGATTCCTCCCTCGCCGGGGGTCACGAGTCGATCGCGATAGAAGCAAAAGGTCGCGATATCGCCGAAACTACCGCAGGGTTGACCCCGATAGGTTTGACCGTGCAGTTCGGCCGCGTCCTCGATCGTCCATAAACCGTATTTTTCCGCCAGTTGTAACACGGGAGTCATCTCGACGGGCCAACCGTAGGTGTGGGTGACGAGAATCGCCCGGGTTTTCGGGGTGATTTTCGCCTCGATCCGGTTCACGTCTAGATTCCAGGTGAGCGGATCGCTATCGATAAACACCAGGATCGCCCCGGTTCTAGCGATCGCCGTCGCGGTGGTCACGCTCGTGAAGGTCGGTAGGATCACTTCATCATCCCGGCCGATACCGAGCGAGGCGATCGCCAGATCGAGAGCCGTGGAACCGTCCCGCACCGCGATCGCGTGATCTCGACCGACCCGAGCGGCGAATTCGGTTTCCAATCGCAGGACGAAGGGCCCCTCGGACGAGAGCCAGGCGCCGAGCGCTTGACTCCTATTTTCTCGCTCTTCGTCTTCTGAAACCGGGCGATCGACTCGATCGGTTCCCTTGCTCGTGTCCATAGTTTCTCTCCGTATCTTCGCTCGATCCGATCGTGAAATTCCCTCTTGATTTATCTTGATAGCATCCTTTTTAGGGTAAATTTTATTCTTTTGAAATCCTCTATATTGGTGGTAACGACACGTCTAACGATACGACAATCTCACTTTTTTTGTCAACATCATTTGTTAAAGCATAAAACAAAAAATCTGTCTAATTTTTTATGAATAATTTTTCCTAATTTTTCTAGATTCTCGCAAGAGATGCGGGTCGATTTTGGACGAAAAAGCTCTTTATAAGCGATTGTTGACGATCTTGAAAACCGAGAGAAAGAATCGCCCGTCCAATTTTTCGATGTTAGCTAGTGGTTTTGTCCAAGTTTTCCTAGAAAGAGATAAGATCGAATTATAATTATAAATTCTATCCCCGAATCCGTCTTTCATCGATTCCCGCGTTCTCGCGTCTGTCGATCAACGTACCGCGAGGCTCCGAAAGGTCGGGAGTGAGCGGATATTCTCGCGGGGAAAAAGCCGGTAACTCCCGCCCGTTTTTTCGAGAGATTCCCCGAACCCGCGTTCGATCGAGCGTGTCGGCGACGGGAATTGCCCTACACTGTAGGGGGAGCGGCGATGGGAGATATACGCGATGGGTTTATTTCTAGGGATCGATTTCGGTACGTCCGGGGCGCGGGCGATAGCGATCGACGATAACGAGACGCTTCGCACCGAAATTTCCCTTCCTTTTACCGATACCGGCGCGGATCGCTGGAAAGAGATACTATTCGCGTTATTGGAGAGTTTACCCCGATCGCTCCGCCTGGAGATAGAGGCGATCGCCATCGACGGCACTTCCTCGACGGTGTTACTGTGCGACGCGTCCGGCAACTCGATCGAGGAACCGATTTTCTACAACGATACTCGGGGAAACGCCGTTTTAGACAGAATTCGGGAAATCGCGCCCGCGGATCATCCCGTTATCAGTTCTACATCGAGTTTAGCCAAACTATTCTGGTATGCCGATCGTCCGTCCTTCCCGCGCGCGGCCTACTTTCTCCATCAAGCGGACTGGTTAGCCTTCCTCCTCCACGGAAAACCGGGGATCAGCGATTACCATAACGCGCTAAAACTGGGCTATGACGTGGAAAATCTATGTTATCCCGACTTCCTGCAAAATTTACCCTTTTTTACCCTACTTCCCCAAGTCCTCGCCCCCGGAACCGTTATCGGTACAGTCACCGCCGAGATCGCCCTTCGTTTCGGACTGAACGCCGACTGTCGGGTATGTACGGGAACCACGGACAGTATCGCGGCGTTTTTAGCCAGCGGCGCGCGTTCCGTGGGTGACGCGGTAACTTCTCTCGGTTCCACGCTGGTTATTAAGCTTTTAAGCGATACCCGCGTGGATTCGGCGAAATACGGCATCTATAGTCATCGCCTCGGGGATTTATGGTTGACGGGGGGCGCGTCGAATACCGGGGGCGCGGTACTGCGTCAGTTTTTCAGCGATGGAGATTTAGCGAGATATAGTCTAGAAATCGACCCCGATCGCGAGAGTACCCTCGATTATTATCCCCTACTCCGGCCGGGCGATCGATTCCCGATTAACGATCCCCTTTTAGCGCCGCGACTGGAACCGCGTCCGGACGACGATATCGAGTTTTTACACGGATTATTAGAAAGTATCGCCAGAATCGAGGCGTTAGGCTATCAAAGGTTACGGGAACTCGGCGCGAGTCCTCTCCAGCGCGTCTATACCGCCGGGGGTGGGGCGAAAAATCCCGCGTGGGGTAAGATTCGCGAGCGTCGTCTCGGGGTTCCCGTCCTGCTATCGAAACAGACAGAAGCGGCCTACGGGAGCGCGTTATTAGCGAGGGAATCGATTTAAAAGGAGTGGACATCGTAAATATCCTCTTCCGGATCGTTCCATTCCGAAAACCCCGTTTCTGCCAGTTTTATCCAGCCTAAAGCCTGTAATTTTTCCGTTAAGTCTTCTAAAAGGGCGACGCGCTCTGGAATCGGCAGTCGATCGACTAGGGATTTAACTTCTTCTAGCTTTGGTCGGGAATTCATATAAATTTACCGATTTTAGCGATATTATGGCTTATCACTTTGATTTTATCCTTACATCATCTCGTTAACCACCGATAACCTTCCCGTCTTACCCGCGAACCCCTCGTTAAAACGTCCATTGTTTCGCTGTCCCGTCATCGAGAAAACGGTGTTCTCCCTTGCCGATGACCTCGATCGAGATCTCGCGCTCCCCCGGATTATACTCGCCACAGCGATCGGAAACCTCGATTACCACTTCTTCCCCCCGCGTGGATACAGAATAGCGCGTTGTCGAATAAATTCCCCGACGATAATCGAAACTATGTCCATCATCCTCGTATAGCGTGAACTCTCCGGTTCCGGGATAAATTCTTACCGTCATAGACGCGGGGATCTCGTCTAAATGCTGACAGACGGGATAGAGAGGGATGATCGCGCCTTCTCTCGCGTAGAGAGGCATTACATCCAACGGGGCGAGCGCGAGAATATAGCGTCCTCCCTCCAATCGTTCCCCCGTCCACCAATCGTACCAGATCCCCTCGGGAAGATAGACCGATCGAGCTTCCCCCCCCGGACGACAAATCGGCGCGGCCATAATAGACGAACCCAACATCACCTGATTGTGTAATTCGTAGACTTTCGGGTTATCGGGGTAGTGATACAACAGGGGACGGAGAATCGGCGCACCGGTCGTGGCCGCTTCTTGGAACAGCGTGTAGAGATAGGGAATCAATCGATAGCGCAGTTCGATATATTTTCGGCAGATAGCCTCGACTTCTTCCCCGTATACCCACGGTTCGCGACGTATGGTTCCCATCGCGGAATGCGCGCGCGCGAGAGGGTAGAGAATGCCCGATTGCATCCATCGGGTGAAAAGTTCCGCGGTGGTGTTACCCGCGAACCCTCCCACGTCGCAACCGACGAACGCGACACCGGATAAGCCCATATTGCAGAGCATGGGTAACGACTGTTCCAGATGTTCCCACGTCGCTTGATTATCGCCCAACCAAACCGATGACCAGCGCTGGATTCCGGCGTAACCCGATCGAGTTAAAATAAACGATCGCTCGTTCTCTCTCTGTCGTTCCATCGCCTCGAAACTCGCCCTCGCCATCAGTAAACCGTAGAGATTATGAGTTTCCGCGTGATTCGCCCGTTCTTTCGGACTTCCCTGACAGGTATCGAGAGGAAACCAGATTTTTTGACCCTTATCCCCGAAGGGTCGATCGGAAAGCGAGGGTTCGTTCATATCGTTCCAGATTCCCGACACTCCCGCGTCCGTTAACACGCGATGCCAATTTCCCCACCAATCGCGGACATCGGGATCGACAAAATCGGGAAAAACCGCCTTATCGGGCCAAACGTAGCCGTGAAATAGCTGTCCCTCCGGTTTACGGATTAAATAATCCTGTTGCAGTGCCTCGTCAAAAACGGCGTAATCCGCTTCCGGTTCGTATTTAATCCCCGGATCGACGATCGTGATAATTTTAAAGCCCTGTTGTCTAATCTCGTTTATTAACCGGTGCGGGTCGGGAAAACGCTTCTGACTCCACGTAAACACCCGAAAACCGTGCATATAGTCGATATCTAGGTGAATCGCGTCACAGGGAATTTGTCGGTCGCGAAACTCGCGGGCGATCGCTCGAACCAGATCCTCGGAATCGTAGCCCCAGCGCGATTGATGGTATCCCAACGCCCACCGGGGAGGTAAGGGCATTTTTCCCGTCAACTCCGCGTAAGTTCGCGTGACCTCAGCGGGATCTCGCCCGTAGATAAGATAGTAATCGAGTTCCGGACTATGGGTTTCCATTCGCCAGTAACCCATTTCCCGGACTCCGAGATCGAAGCGACTCCAGTAGGTACTATTGAGAAAAAGCCCGTAACAGAGAGAGGGACGGAGCGCGATAAAGAACGGGATCGCCTGATACATCTCGTCGGTGAGCGTGTCGTAATCCACCGCGTCCACCGTCCAATTCGTGGCGATCGAACCCAATCGATCGAGCAATCCCGTCCGTTCCCCGAACCCGTAAAAATGTTCCTCCGGTTCGATGACTTTCCATCCCGCCACCGATCCGGCGCGCCATGCCAGTCCCCCCTCCCGATCGCGGGCGAAAGGGCGACCTTGCCCGTCGAAAAACTCGATTTTAACCGGGTTTTTCCAGATATGAACGCTTATCTGTTCGGTATGTAGGCAAAATACTTCCAGACTTTCCTCGAAGGTAAAGGGGATTGTTTCCCATTCCGCGTCATCGCGAGTGACAGCCCACGAGCGACGGGGTAAAAACTCGCCCGTCGGCGCGAAACGCACCCGAACGAGATTTTCCGCCAAAATCGTCACTTTTAGACGGGTATCGCCACAGAGAAGGGTAATCTGGCGATCGTCTGTCTCCACCGAAGTAACGGGAGGGATCGCTTTCCAGGAAGGTTCGATCGTCGGTAACTGTCCGAAATATTGCGGCATAGTTTCCTCTAGCCTTGTAATAACGATTCCGCGCCATCGATCCAGATTTCCGTCCCGGTGATGTGGCTGGAGGCGGGAGAGGCTAGAAAATGGACGAGATGGGCGACTTGAAAGGGACTGGCGGGCTTTTTCCCCGTTAACGGGATATTTCCTTCCGGATACTCGACGGGGATCTCGATCGCTTCTAGATTTATCTGTTCCGTATTTTCGTCGATATTCGTGTCGATCGAACCGGGGCAGATGACATTCACCCGGATTTTATACCGCGCGAGTTCTACCGCCATCATTTTCGTGAAAGCGACCTGTCCCGCTTTACTACACGCGTAAGCGGTCGCGCCCGTATTGCTAAAAACTCGGGTTCCGTTCACCGAGGAAGTGACGATAATCGAGCCTCCCTGACGTTTGAGATAGGGAACGGCATATTTTACGGTTATAAACGTGCTTTTTAGATTTATTTCTAGAGTATTATCCCAATCTTCGGGCGTTAGATCCTCTATACTCGCCCAAACGCCGTTAATCCCCGCGTTGGCGAAAACCACGTCCACCCGTCCCCAACGCGAATCGATCTCCGCGAAAGCCTGGGACATTTCCCCCGGCCGCGAGATCTCCGCGAGGAGCGCGAACGCGTCTCCCCCGTCCTCTTTGATTTTCGCTACCGTTTCCAGATTCTCCTCGAAATCTCGATCGATCGTCGCGATTTTCATGCCCTCTCTCGCCAATAATAGAGCGCTCGCGCGACCGATTCCCGAACCTCCCCCGGTAATCACCGCCACTCGTTCCGTTACCGCCATGATTTCCCCCCCGACTCGTCTACTTTTTAGTATCCCGTCGATCGCTCTTTTCAACCTCTACCGATAGCGAGACTCTTGCGGTTTCCGGAGATGTAATTTAGCGTGGTAGTAAGAGTAGAGAAACCGTGTCGTTATGATGCCAGGACAAGTTATCGGCGATCGATACCAGATTCAAGAGCAGTTAGGCAAGCAAGCGGGACGACGCACTTTTCTCGCGCGCGATCTACAAAGCGATAGTTTAGTCGTCGTGAAAGTTTTAATTTTCAGTCCCGATTTCGAGTGGACGGATCTGAAATTATTTGAACGGGAAGCGGAAACGTTACAACATCTCGACTGTCGATCGATCCCCGAATATCTCGATTATTTCGAGGTGGATACGGACACGTATAAAGGATTCGCCCTCGTGCAGAGTTATATCGAGGCGAAATCTTTAAAAGAACAGGTGGAGGAAGGGAGAAAATTCAGCGAGGCGGATTTACAGGAGTTCACGAAATCGCTACTGGGAATTTTAATCTATTTACACGGTTTGAACCCGCCGATCGTCCATCGGGATATTAAGCCGAGTAATATTCTAGTTAAGGATCGATCGGGCCACAGTATCGGCAATGTCTATCTGATCGATTTCGGATCGGTACAGAATATCGCGCGTCAGGAACAGGCCACGATTACCATTGTCGGAACCTACGGTTATATGCCTCCCGAACAGTTCGGGGGACGGTCCGTTCCCGCGTCGGATCTCTACAGTTTAGGCGCGACAATACTCTATTTAGCCACGGGAATCCAACCCGCGGATCTACCGCAAAAAGACGGAAAAATTCAGTTTGAAAATCTGGTGAATGTAAGTCCGGCTTTCAGTCGGTGGATCGGGAAGGCGATCGAACCGACTTTAGAGAAACGTTTCTCCTCGGCGAAGGAAGCGTTAGACGCTTTAAATACCCTCCACGAGATCGAGGTTTCGTCCAAAATTCAAAAACCCGCGGGTAGTCGTATCGTTCTGAAAAAAAGTAGCGAACAGTTTCAGATTATTCTTCCCCCGGAAGGTTTCACGCCGAAGTTAATTTTTATCGGAACTTTCGCGGTCGGTTGGAATTCTTTTCTCTTGCTTTGGTCGGGGGGAGCGGCGATGATTCCCTTCGGAATTAACTTATTTTTCCTGTTATTTTCCCTACCTTTCTGGGTAGTAGGGTTAGGAATGATCGCGACTATTCTGTATAGTCTACAGGGGTACGCGATCCTGTCGATCGACCCGCGAGAAATTTCCCTCCGCCATCGAATATTCGGTATCGATCTTCCCTATCGAATCAAAATGAATCGGGAAAATATCGATCGGATTCTGCGATCGGATAGTTCCTACACGAGAGATTCCGACGGCGATCGGGTTCACATTCCCCCCGCGTTAACCATCTGGGCCGGAACGAAAGAATTTAAGCTCAGTAGTCAGTTTAAAGATTATCTCACGAAACCGGAACTCGACTGGTTAGCGGCCGAGTTAAGCGAGTGGTTAGGGATGCCGATCTCCCCGAAGTAATCTGTCATTATCGCGATTACCGGAATCGTTCGATCGATCCCCACTTCCTCTTCCCCTCCCCGCTCCCGAAAGCGAAGGTTTCCCCACGTCGAAGCTAGTCCGTAAACTAACGAAATCCTTCTCCCTCGAAACCAATCAAACCAAGAAATATATTCTACCTCGCCCTAGAAACCCCGACTTTTCCCGAGTAAAATCCTTCGGACAACCGAGCGAGGGTTTACTCAACTTTTCCAGGCGACTCACATCCCCTCCGGAAAACTTTCGAGCGTTATTAATCTGGAGAAGGATATGGGTCACTAAGATTAGTCGCGCGGCGAAATCGCCGCCAACGGTTATTCCTCCCGATCGAACCAATTCCAGCGATCGAGAATATCCTCGATCACCGCTTCCCTTAACCAGACGCGACCGACCAGGGACAGGGGAACCGCGAGAAATAGCCCGAGAAAACCGAATAAAGACGCGAAAAACAACTGCGCCAGCAGGAGAAACGCGGGAAACAGATCCAGTTCCCGCACCGAGAGAATCGGTAACGGGGGATGACGATCGAAATACTGGATTAAAAGATATATCCAAAGATAGAGGAATAATACCGCCCACGGTTTCCAGGGATCTTCGAGGAGAGCGATGGTAAAAGGCGGGATCAGACTTAAAAGCGGGCCGAGATTGGGGATAAAGGTGAAAAATCCCGCCAGAACCGCTTGCGAGAAGGCGAGGGGGATGCCGATCAGCGACAGGCCGAGCCAACTCGCGACGGTAGCGATCGTCATGTGAAAGACAATCCCCTTGAGCCAGGCTTTCAGATCCCGATCGCACTGTTTCAGGATCGATCGGACGCGGGGACGGTAGAACGCGGGAAAGAGCCGGATAAACGCCAGCAGATAGGGAGCGGGATCGGCGAGAACCATCAACGCGAGCGCGAGAATCAGCAATAAGCTCAGGAGAACCCCGAGCGAGCCGTAAAACACGCTTAATCCCCGTCCCGCGATCTGGTTGAGCAGGGGTTGTAGTTGGGAGAGGAGGGTATTGAGATCGGGGAAAGTGTCGAGAATCGAGGGATCGAGACGATCGCCCAGGGTTTGGAGTTGACCCCACAATTTCTCGATCCCCCGCGGCAGTAGCGCCATCAACTCTCGGAACTGTCCGGCCAGCGCGGGAACGATCCCCCCGAAAATCCCGATCACACCGAGCAGGAGAGCGGCGGTCGTCGCGAAAAGGGCGATCGAGCGTTTCAGACGGTGGTGCTGTAACCAGGTCACGAGAAGGTTGAGAACGTTTGCCAGCACGATCGCCATAAACGCTAACAGCAGGATCTGTCGGATGTTCCAGAGAACGAACAGACCGATCACCAGGATCACCAAACCGATCGCGTTACCGAGAGTCATGGAATTCGGGAGTGAATTTAGGATGGAAACGATCGCCGCCAGAGAGCGATCGTCAGGACGGTAAACGGCGCGAGGACGAGGCAGATCGCGTTCAACGGGGTAGGAGAAACCGGGAGAAAGGGGGCGAGATATTTGATGGCGACGGAAATCGCCGCCGAAAGAATCAGAATTTTGCCGAGAAAACTCGCTCGATCGATCATGCTAACAGTTCGGGAGGGGGTATTTCTATACTATCGAGATTCGGGGATACATAAAAACGTGACAGCGCTCGGAACGACTGCCACGGTGGAGGAGAAGGGAACAAAAGCGTTTACAGTAACTTTTTCTTGATGAAAGCGACAAGCTGGGACAGTTGTTTTCTCGTCAGGTCCAGATCCGATCGCAGTCGCGCGACCTCCGCCTTGAGAGCCTCGATCTCGTCGGTCGGCCGGCCCTTCCCGGCCGGCGTGACCGTCGGACGCGCGATCGGATGTTTCTTCGCCTTTTCCATCGCCTCCTTGATCGCCTGAAGGAGTTGTTTCTGCTCGAAAGGCTTCTCGATAAAGGAGAAATACTCGAACGGTTCCGGTAATTTCTCGACCACTTCCTCTTTCCGTCCCGACATTAACACCAGCGGGATCGTCTTGAGGTGTTCTTCTTTCTGGATTTCTTGATAGACTTCCCAGCCGCTCATTTTCGGCAGGAGGAAATCGAGCATGATCAGGTTAGGATTCTCCGAACGAATAAGATGATAGCCCTCCAGTCCATCGCGAGCTTCGAGGATTTCCACGTTACCCTCCGGTAACATATCCCTGACCCGCATCCGAATGACCCTACTATCATCGATAACGAGAATTTTATGACTGGACACGATGGACACCTTACAAAGAGACAGTGAACTTATAGTATAGATCGCTGGCGATGATCGCGATAAGCACCGAGATTCGGATAATTTTCGATCGAACCTCCCGGATCACAGTTCTAGCATTCCCCGCGAGCGCGAAAAACTAACAGGGATAAAAAAAACCTCGGTGCTTGTCCGAGGCCGCTATTGTAGGAGAACTCAATGCAAAACAAAAGAGAGATACCAAAACAACTTTTGTTGCGGTAATCATCTTTATTAGTCTATTTTACTAAAAAATTTCGGAAATGTAAAATTGTAAAGATTAGTTGACAAAAAGTTCCGATTCGGTAAAGGAGGGGGCGGGAGAGGAGGGAGGGAAAAGGTGAAAGGGTCAGGGGGAAAAGCGTAAGAAAGCTCTTTTCCCTTTTCCGGGGACGCTTTTCCCCGAAAAATTTTCCCATCCCCTCACCCTCCCTCCTCTCCCCACTCCCTACCGCGGGTGCGACAATGAGAGAGGACAGATCGCGAGGGAACGGGATGACTCGATCGTATTTCGCCACGACCGCCAGAGGACTAGAAGAGATCGCCGCGCGGGAACTAGAAAGTCTCGGCGCGGGGGATATCCGTCCGGTATTCACGGGGGTACATTTCACCGGGGATACCGCGCTCCTCTACCGGGTGAATCTCTGGTCGCGAATTCTGTTTCGGGTGTTGGTTCCCGTTGTCGAGGTCGCCTGTCGGGACGCGGAAGAACTCCATCGCGAGATCCGGCGGCTCGATTGGGAGGAATATATAACCCCGGAACAGACCTTCGCCGTTCACTGTACGGGAACCAATCGCCACCTGAATCACACCCGTTACACCGCGCTCACCGTCAAGAACGCGATCGTCGATCGACAGCGCGACCGGGACGGGGAACGATCGTTCGTGGATACGGAAAGCCCGGATCTGTTGATTAACGTTCATATCGAGGGCGATCGGGGTCTGGTGAGTTTCGATAGTTCCGGGGGAAGTCTGCACCGTCGGGGCTATCACGTCGCGATGGGAACCGCGCCCCTGAAAGAAAGTCTCGCGGCCGCCATGCTGGAATTGTCGGGATGGACGGACGATCTACCTTTATTAGATCCCTTCTGCGGTTCGGGAACGATCCCGATCGAGGCCGCCTTAAAAGCCTTACATATCGCCCCCGGTTTAGCCCGTTCCGAGTTCGGTTTTCAGAAATGGAACGATTTCCAGCCCGATCTCTGGGAATCTCTGGTAAAAGAGGCCAAAGAAAGTCAAAAAGACTCGTTAAACTCGATTATCCACGCGAGCGACGCGGACGAAACGACCTTACAACAGGCGATCGATAACGCGTACTTCTCCGGGGTAGAGAATTTTATCCGGTTCCAACGCGAGGAGATCGATCGGCTCGAACCGCCGGGCGATCGGGGTATCATCCTCTGTAACCCTCCCTACGGCAAACGTCTGGGCGACGTGTCGGAATTGGGCGCTCTCTATAAAACTTTCGGCGACGTGTTGAAACAGCGATTTAAAGGTTGGACGGCGTACATCCTATCGGGCAATAAGGAACTCACCAAACAGATCGGTTTACGTTCCTCCCGCCGCGTCCCGTTGTTTAACGGTTCGATTCCCTGCACTTTGCTCAAGTACGAGTTGTATTAAATCCCCGCCGCGCGGTGGATACGAGAGAGGGTCGATCGCTCCCCGAAGAACGACGGAAGAGGGTGGAACGATGGATATACATTATATATATACGTGTCAATCGATGACCGCCGACTTTTCCCCGTAACTCGTAAGGAGACCTTTCATGACAGACAATCGATCGCCCATTCCCGTTGTCGTTAACGGCGCGGCCGGCAAGATGGGACGGGAAGTGATCAAGGCCGTGGCCCGATCGAACGATATGATCCTCGTCGGGGCGGTCGATCGGGATCTCTCCGTCCGCGGCCGGGACGCGGGAGAAGTCGCCGGCTACGAACCCCTCGAAGTCCCGATCGTCGATGACCTGCAAAGCGTCCTCGTCCTTGCTACCCAAGAACGCGTTCAGGGAGTGATGGTCGATTTCACCCATCCCGACGGCGTTTACGAAAACACCCGAAGCGCCATCGCCTACGGGGTTCGTCCCGTCGTCGGCACCACCGGCCTGAAACCCGAACAGATTCAAGAATTAGCGGAATTCGCCGAAAAAGCTTCCACCGGCTGTCTGATTATCCCCAACTTCTCGATCGGCATGGTGCTACTACAACAGGCCGCCATTCAAGCCTCCCGATACTTCGATCACGTCGAGATCATCGAACTACACCACAACCAAAAAGCCGACGCGCCCAGCGGTACCGCGATCAAAACCGCGGAACTGCTCTCCGAGTTCGGAAAACCCTTCAATCCCCCCCTCGTCCCCGAAAAAGAAACCCTCGCCGGCGCTAGAGGCGGTCTCATCGGAGAGAACATCCGTATCCATAGCGTGCGCCTCCCCGGATTAATCGCCCATCAGGAAGTCATCTTCGGCGCTCCCGGCGAGATCTACACCCTCCGTCACGATACGAGCGATCGCTCCTGTTATATGCCCGGCGTACTCCTCGCTATCCGCAAAGTCACCGAACTCAAATCCCTCGTCTACGGACTGGAGAAAATCCTATAAATCGCCGGGGATAAGAGAGGCGGGAGGTGAGGGAGGGAAAAGGTGAAAGGGTAAAGGGCAAAGGTGAAAAGCTTAAGAATGCTCTTTTCCCTTTTCCGGCGGCCCTTTACCCTAAAAAATTCCCCCATCCCCTCACCTCTCCCATCTCACTCACCTCCCCCTACTCTATTTACTCGCCCGAATCTGTCTATAATCGAATCGTCCATCACCCCACCTCCCCACCTCCCCACCTCCCCGCTCTCGAAAAATGCTAGTCCCCCTTACCCGCGAAACCTTCAATCAACTCATTCCCCCGATCGCCACCGGGCCTCAATACGCGTGTTACTGGGGAAAATGGCCGGATGTCCTGCAACGTCTCTTTATTTCCGTCGTCGCGCTAACCGCCGCCTGGCTCATCGGGATGTTATTCGGCCCCGGCGGCATCGCGGTTAAATTGATCTTCGATATTATCGCCGGGATGTATTGGCTGTGGGGGCCGGTATATTGGGCGAGCCTTCGCAACAGCACCTATCGCCGGATTCCCTACTGCGGCTTCTGGCGCGGTCGGGTGTTGGATGCCTTCGTCACCGAGGAGTTAGTCGGCGAGGAGGAAACGGTTAACCCGCGCGGGGAGTTGGTGATCGTCGAGAATCGGGAAAAGTGTATTAACTTGGAAATCGGCGATCGGGACGGCTTTTCCGCGATTGTCCGCGCCCCGCTCCAACGGATTCACAAGTCGATCCGTCCCGGTATGATCGCGGAAACCTTGTTCCTTTCCCGATCGCCCGATCTGGGCGAAGTTACCAAGATCGCCGATATCTACCTCCCCCAACTCGATCGATGGGTGGGCGAGTACCCCTACCTCCGTCGCGATCTCTTCCGTCAGGTTAGCCGGGAACTGGGCGGCCAACCGGAACCCCGTCCCACCCCCGATCGCTCCGCGAATCGGGCTATCCGGCGACGGACGCGCCGATAAATCCCCTACAAATCCTCTCCGCGAGCGCGAGATCGCCCCGAACCATCAAGATTCCTAATCAAATCGCTCAATCTAGGTTATAACAGTCCATAAACACCTTTCTGTCAACCCCGGATTAAAAATTTTAATCCGAACCGACCCTCTCATTGAAAATTCTCGTCAAAAACTCGGGTTTTTGTATACGGGAATACCGCGGGAAAAGAAACTATCTGTATCTATAGCTCGGGAGCGCGCTTCGCCCGCGATCGCTACAAGTCCCATCAATACTACCCTTTCCTTCCCGAACAGCGGTCCCGATTCCGTGAATTCCCGGACGATCGAGAGCGATCGCGCGGCAAAAAAAACCAAACCCAACATCTTAACCCGCTTTTTCGAGGCTGTCAACCCTTGATTTGAATTTTTGATTTCCCTCTGTGGGAACGATTTGAATTCTCGTAATAACCTACCAATTTTCCGTGATACGGTTGAACAGAACGTGAACGAAATCACTTCTCGACACCAAGAGGAAAGTTAGCAAATTCCCCGATTTTATCCGAGAAATCTGCTAACGCACTGTAAGCAAGCCTATGAAAAAACTACTGTTAAACCAACTGAGTAAGCTAACCCTACTCACGCTCGTAGGGGCTACCGCCACTCTCATCGGTTCTCAAAAGCAAGGATTAGCCGACAGTCTGACGAATCATTCCCTAAATCGTCAAACTGTCTCCGAAGCATCGGTTCGATCGGATATCTCCATCGGGCGGGAAGCTCGGATCGCTCAATCAGTTACCACGTTATCACAGTCGGGTACTTTTCATAGTAACGAAATTCTAAAAACTTTAGAGCCGTCGGTGGGCGGAGAAAATACCGTCCCCGCGGGCCAACCGGCATCTCCCGGATCGTCCATCGCGCCGACCGTTCAACCCGATCGAAACCAGCCCGCGCCCGCTTCTTCCCAATCCGTGAATAGGGATTCGGTCAAACCGCAAGCGAAACCCTCGGCGAGCCAAGGGACTAAGGGACAGACCCGAGCGAGAAAACAAGGGATGGCTTCCTGGTACGGGCCCGGGTTCCACGGGCGCAGAACCGCGAGCGGCGAGCGTTTTAACTCGGGAGGTTACACCGCGGCCCATCGGTATCTTCCCTTCGGGACGCGGGTGCGCGTGACCAACACCCGGAACGGCCGTTCGGTAGTGGTACGGATCAACGATCGCGGCCCTTTCAGCGGCGGTAGGGTAATCGACCTCTCCACCGGCGCGGCCCGGGCGATCGGCGTGTTTCAATCGGGAGTCGCCCCCGTGGTTTTAGAGGTTCTGGGACGCTAACAAAGTGTAAGCTAGGAAAGGTGCATATTCGTACCTCTCGATCGGAATCGATCGGGGCGTTAATTCCCAGGAGCGAAATCCGTGCGTTTATTCACGACGATCGCCGGTACGCGTACCTTCCTAGATAGCCTACGCCCGAACCGGACTATCGCCCTCGTCCCGACGATGGGCGCCCTCCACCGCGGTCACGAAAGCTTGATCCGGCGCGCGGTCGCCGAGGCGGACGTGGCCGTTGTCAGTATTTTTGTCAACCCGCTTCAATTCGGCCCGAACGAAGATCTTTCCCGTTATCCCCGCTCGCTGGAGAGCGATCGCCAACTCTGCGAGGCGTTGGGCGTGAAAGTGATGTTCGCCCCGGATAACGCGACGATGGGGATCGACGATGGGCGCTCGCTCGACGAGATCGTTCGGGTCGTTCCCCCGATCGCCATGACGGAGCGGCTGTGCGGCGCTTTCCGTCCCGGCCATTTCGAGGGAGTGGCCACGATCGTCACGCGACTTTTCCAGATTATCCGACCGTCGATCGCCTATTTCGGCGAGAAGGACGCGCAACAACTCGCGATTATCCGCCGCTTGGTAGCGGATCTGAATATTCCCGTGGAGATCCGTTCCTGTCCGACGGTGCGGGAGGAATCGGGACTGGCTCTAAGTTCGCGCAATCGCTATCTCTCGGACTCGGAACGAGAAAAGGCGACGATTCTCTGGCTGGGTCTGCGCGCGGCCCTCTCCCGTTTCCAAGACGGCGAGCGCGACCGGACGGCGTTACTGGATACCGTCCGGGAAACCCTCGCCCTCGTCCCGGATTTTCACGAGCAGTATGTCGATCTGGTCGATCCGCTGACCTTGAATCCCCGGTCGACGATCGAGCGGGAAGGATTGTTGGCGATCGCCGGCTATCTGGGAAACACGCGCCTGATCGACAATCTACTCCTGCGCCGGCGGCAACCGACGATCGCCATCGACGGGCCGGCGGGCGCGGGTAAATCTACCGTTACCCGTCGCGTCGCCCGAGAGTTGGGTTTGCTATATCTGGATACCGGGGCGATGTACCGCGCGGTGACGTGGTTGGTGATGGAGGAGGGGATCGCGAGCGGGGACGAGGCGGCGATCGCCGAAGCGGTCGCCAAAGCGCGGATCGAGTTCCTCCCCCCCCCGAGTGTCGATCGGGAGCCGACGGTAAAAATCAACGGGCGGGACGTGACGGGCGCCATCCGCGAACCGGAGATCGCGGCCCGGGTGTCGGCGATCGCGGCGATGAAGGCGGTACGCGAACGATTGGTCGGGCTTCAACGGGAGATCGGGCGATCGGGGGGAATCGTCGTGGAAGGACGCGATATCGGCACGAACGTTTTCCCCGACGCGGAATTGAAGATTTTTCTCACCGCGAGTCCGCTGGAGCGGGCGAAACGGAGATGGAAGGATCTCGAACAACGGGGCCGATCGGGGATCTCGTTGGAAAAACTGGAACAAGAAATCCGCGAGCGCGACCATCTCGATAGTAACCGCCCCTTATCGCCCCTGATGAAAGCGATCGACGCGATCGAGGTGAATACCGACCATCTGACGATCGAGGCGGTCACGGAAAAGATCGTTTTCCTATACCGGGAAAAGATTAAAATTCCGTAATGAACGCTTTACGCTTTCTAGTATCTGCCTTACGATAGATGTCATGATATGCTGACCGATTCTCAGCCCTGTCGGGAATGGTCATCCGGGTCAGTTCGCCCGACTCCGCTTTGAATTTTTTTCCGTCCCCCGCTCGGGTGGGGGCGACAAGAATAGAGGGATCGCCCGTCGGCGGAATTTTTCGAGCGGGGCGAGGTTCGATTCCCTGTCTCTCGATCCAGGTGCGCTATCCCGATCCGCGAAAACCGATGACCGATTTACCATCCCGCTCGTGTTTTTTTTCTCTGGCTGATTTTTTGGATTCGGGCGCGATCGATCGGGGGAAGAATTCTCCGAGGGATGGCAACGGGAACGCCGTTCGACCGGGAAACGAAAGCTTCGGGGAACCCGCCCATCAGAACGAGGTACAACTGCGCTATCTACTCGAAAACACGAGAGAGGGGTTAGTGATTCTCGACGCGATCGGGACGGTGCTGTTCGTGAACCCCGCCGCGGAACGGTTATTCCGTCGTCCGGCGGATACGCTCGTCGGTGAGAACCTGGGTATCCCGATCGCCATCGACGAGTTTAGCGAGGTGGAGATCCCCCACCCGGACGGCAGTTTGAAACGGGTCAGCTTGCGCGCGCTGGAATTTTCCTGGGAGGGACGGGCCGCCTATCTCGCCTTTCTTCAGGATATCACCGATCTCAAGCGAGCGGAAGAACTCGTCAAAATTCTCTATCGAGCCGTGGAACAGAGTCCCGCCGCGATCGTGATCACCGACGCGCGCGGCCGGATCGAGTACGCCAACTCGAAATACGAGAAACTGACCGGTTACACGACGGCGGAAACGATCGGGGCGGAAGCGGGTTATCGGCAGTACCTGGAAATGCCGGGCGAACTGTATCGGGATTTACAGGAGGCGATCGCCCGCGGCCGGGAGTGGTCGGGCGAGTTTCTCAACCGGAAAAAAAACGGCGAGCGATTTTGGGAGAGGGTTTCCATCGCGCCGATCCTCGATGAAACGGGACGGGCCACCCATTTCGTCGCCGTGAAAGAGGATATTAGCGAGCGCAAACAGCAGGAAGCGCTCCTCTGCTATCAGGCCAACCACGACACCCTAACGAACCTACCGAATCGCTCTCTGGCGCTCGATCGATTGCAACAGGCCATCGCCCGGGCGAAACGGCATAACCAGCGGGTCGGCCTGCTGTTTATCGATCTCGATCATTTTAAAGATGTCAACGATACCCTCGGTCACGAGTACGGCGATCGACTCCTGCAAGAGGTAGCCGCGCGTCTCGTCGGTTGTCTGCGCGATAGTGACACGGTGGCCCGGTTGGGGGGCGATGAATTTCTCGTCATTCTCCCGGAATTGGACCGGCCCGATCGCTGTGAACCGATCGCCGGGAAGATTCTCTCCTCGCTGGAAATTCCCTTCGAGCTTTCCGGGGAGGAGGTGTTTATTTCCGCGAGTATCGGCTGTACGGTATATCCCGACGATGCCGAGGATATCAGTTCCCTCCTGCGGAACGCCGATATCGCCATGTACGGCATTAAACGGGACGGCCGGGACGGTTTTAAGTATTACACGCCCGATATGAACGAGAAGGCGATGTTCCGGGTGAATTTAGCCTATCACCTCCGGCACGCGCTCGATCGCTCGGAAATTTCCATCGCCTATCAACCGGTGGTCGAGTTACGATCGGGGCGGCCGGTCGGGGCGGAAGCGTTAATGCGCTGGGATCATCCGGAGTACGGCCGGGTTTCCCCGGCGAGGTTTATTCCCATCGCCGAAGAAACGGGATCGATCGAGCGTCTCGGCGCCTGGATCTTGGAAGGGGCCTGTCGGGAGGCGGCCGGATGGCACCGCTCGGGCTACCCGTTATCGGTGGCGGTCAATCTCTCGCCGCGTCAACTGCGCGATAGCGCTTTTCTCGATAAGCTCGTCCGCTCGATCGGCGCGAGCGGGTTGAATTTGGGGTTTCTAGAGTTGGAAATGACCGAGGCGTTACTGATCGAGGACGTGCCGCGGGCCCTGCCGATCCTCGATCGCCTGCGGAAGATGGGGATCGGTTTGAGTGTCGATGATTTCGGGACGGGGTATTCCGCGTTGAGTTATCTACGCGATTTCCGGTTCACCTGTTTGAAGATCGATCGCTCGTTTATCCGCGACCTTCCCGCGCAACCGGAGGCCGGAACCCTGGCGAAAACGATCGTGGCCATGGCCCGGGGATTGGGATTGCGGACGATCGCCGAGGGGGTGGAAACGCGCGAACAGATGGAATTTCTTCTCGATATCGGTTGCGATCGGGGGCAGGGATATTACTTCAGCCCGCCGCTGACCGCGGGGGAGTTCCGCCAGTATCTCGCTCTCCATCACCGTTAAGGTTGTCGTTCCAGGATCGCTTCGAGCGTACTACTGAGATAATGACCGTTCAAGGTTCCGCCCGTCAGGTGGTAGGTATTGTGATTTAACCGATAGAAAGTCTCGAAACCACTGCGACGACGATCGGCGAGTACCCAATAGCGTTGCACGATCGTGTCGGTGCCGATCCAGCCTTCCCCCTCGATCTGTCCGAAATCGCTGTGTTGTAGGACGAAGCTGTACTCCCGTTCTTCATTGCCGAGACGACCGCGATATTGAAAGGAAATTTCTTCTTTTTCCCCGTCGAGAAAAATAAGCTTACTAACAATGCTGAACCAATTATCGTTGCCCCAGGCGATCAGGAGACGACCTTTGACCGGGATCGGCATTTGATTTCGTTCTAGCCAAGTTCCCTCGATCGTCCAGCGCCCGGCTTCTAATAGAAAGGTATGATCCAATGTGATAACCCTTTAGATCTCGATAGTAGTACCCCGTCCCGCGCCCCAATACTTCTCGGATAACGCCATTCACTCGTTCACAAGAATACTGAAACCCTCGCAATTTCGTGGGCGAGAAACTCCAGGAAATCCTTAACCGAGAGGTATTGTCCCGCGCCCTACCGATCTATTCTACCCTACCCGCTTCGCGTATCCCGCCGTCGGGTTCGATAAGATAGTCCCGACAAGGCACGCGAGGGAAAGATCGGGAAATGTTCCGGGATCTCTTAACAATACCGGCCGAGTAATTGCTGGAATTTTCCCAGAGAGGGGGAACGCTCGACAATTTCCGAGGCCCCGGAAATTTTCGCCCGAATCCGATCGCTCAAGCCGACCCGATCGCTAAAGATCAGGATGGGGGTTTTTTGGAAGGCGGAAAGTTGTCGCAGGGCCTTGCAGATCGTGTAACCATCGGTGTAGAGGAGCCGCGAACCGAGACAGATCAGATCGGGTTCGCGCTCGACGAACACGGAGATCGCTTGCAGTCCGTCGCGCACGGTAAGGTAACGATGCCCGGAGGAGGCGATCATTTCCGCCATCCGTTGACAGACCCGCGGATCTTCGTCCCCGTAGGCGATCATCAGCGCGCGCGGTTCTCGGGAGAGCGCCGGCGGCAAAATATCGATCGGGGCCGGAAAGTCATCGATCGAAACGAGTTCGATCAGTCCTAACTGCACGTACATCAACAGGGAACGGGTCAGGGCGATCAGATCCTGATCGAGGTGAACCGATAGATCGCGGAGGCTGTATTGCCCGGTAAAGTTTTTCCGGAAGATCTCGAAGGTAGACGGGGCGACCCGTTCGGCCAGTTCGGAAAAATCCCGGACGATCGGCGCCCGGTCGGGGGAGCGATCGGCCAGTTTCGCGTTCTGCCAGTCCTGCCATTGTTTCCAGGAGTTGGCGATCGCCGCCTCGGCGGAGATGACCGTCAGGGGAACGAAACCGTCCATCCGCTCGGCCTCGCCCCGCCAACTCACCCGGCCGGCCCGGGTCAGATCGAAGAGAATTTCCTCGATATGGGAGCGGATGATCCCGGTCAGTTGTTCGAGGGTGATTTTCCGTTGTTTCGCCCAGGACACTAATACTTGATATTCCCAGGAAATCGGGGAATCCGTCTCGACAACGCTCATTAATCCCTGACGGAAAGTTTCGGGATCTTGCAGGATATGGGGACAGTAGACCGTTAGGGATCTCTGCCAGCGTCGGACCGGGTGCGAGCCGCCCGTGGCGTACACGAGGCGACCGAGGTAGAAATACAAGACCGACTCGACTCCCTGCCGATCGCTCAGGAATAAACGACCGGTAAATTCTCGCTCGCGGGTTTTCCTGAAAAGCTCGGCTTGTTGGAGAGCGGAAAACTCGGGAAATTCGTCGCGATCGGGGTAGGGAAAGGGAGAATTAGAAGACACTAGCCGCTTGAGAGAGGGAGGGGGAACGATCGATTTCAAGACGGTTTCTACCATGAGGGAGGATTGCAGACAATTCGAGCCATCTTAAGGATCGCGTAACCTCCGGGGGGATTTTGTGATCGCGATCGGCAACGGGGGTGATCGTGATCGAGCGGAGCGATCATCTCGATCGACGGGAATCCCGGGCGCGCGATAGTAGGTGTAAACTCGCGAAATAGGTGACGAGCGCGCAGATCGTCCCGCTCGCGAGACATCCGAACAGCAGTGTCCGGAGCGCCTCTCCTCCCAAACTCGTCCAATGCTCCAGCCAACTGTCGCTAGACTGGAAGATAGTCCGATCGCGCTCGGGATTCCAGCGACCCAAAATCAACTCGCCCACTTTATAGTTAAACAGAAAAATCGGCACGTCGGTTAAGGGATTACTGATCCAGGTGGCCGCGGCCGCCGCGAGTTTGTTGCCGCGAACGACGATCGCCAGGAAAATCGCGATGGCGATCTGTAACCCGAACCAGGGAAAAAAGCCGGAAAAGACCCCGACCGCCAGACCGCGGGCGATCTCGATCGGGTGTCCCTGTAACCGCGTCAGGCGAAAATACCAGTAGCGGAGGAAACGGGGGAATCCGAGAGCGGCGCGTTTTTTCCGGGAACGGCGCGACGCGCGCGAGCGTGTTTTCTCGACCATAAACGATATCGATAACGGATATCGCTTATTATCCTAGCAAGGAGTCCATCAGAAATGCTCAACACGGCAGATACGATAGCGGCCATCGCCACGGCGATCGTACCCGAGACGGGCAGTATCGGCATCGTCCGTCTGTCGGGCGCCTCGTCGATCGCCATCGCCCGTACCCTCTTCGACGCGCCGCGACAAACCTGGGAGAGTCACCGCGTCCTCTACGGTCACGTTCGCGACCCGCGCACCGGCGAGGCGATCGACGAGGCGCTTCTATTACTCATGCTCGCCCCGCGTTCTTTTACCCGCGAGGATGTGGTCGAGTTTCACTGTCACGGGGGCATGATCCCGGTGCAGAGGGTGTTACAACTCTGTCTGGAAAACGGGGCGCGCTTAGCCGATCCGGGCGAATTCACCCTACGCGCTTTCCTCAACGGACGGATCGACCTGACCCGGGCCGAGAGCGTGGCCGATCTGGTCGGGGCGCGTTCGGTGCAGGCCGCGCGGGTCGCCCTCGCCGGATTACAGGGGAAACTCGCGGAACCGATCCGACAATCGCGATCGACCTGTCTCGATATTCTGGCCGAGATCGAGGCGCGGATCGATTTCGAGGAGGATTTACCACCTCTCGATGAAAGCGCGATCTCCTCTAGCATAGATCGGATTTTCTGTCAAGTAAAAGAGATTCTCGCCACGAGCGATCGGGGCGAATTGCTCCGGAGTGGCTTGAAAGTGGCGATCGTCGGTCGTCCCAACGTGGGGAAATCGAGTTTACTGAACGCGTGGAGTCGGAGCGATCGGGCGATCGTCACCGATTTACCCGGCACGACGCGGGACGTGGTAGAATCGCGGCTAGTGGTGGGCGGAATTCCCGTACAGGTACTGGATACGGCGGGAATTCGCGAGTCCGGTGACACGGTGGAGCGGATCGGCGTGGAGCGTTCCCGACAGGCGGCGCGGGACGCGGATCTAGTGCTATTCACCGTTTCCGCGGCGGAGGGTTGGACGACAGCCGACGCGGAGATTTACCGGCAAGTGTCCGAACGTCCCCTCATTTTAGTCATTAATAAAATCGATCTCGCGCCCGCCGATCGAGTGGTGTACCCTAGACAGATAGAACGGGTCGTCCCTTTAGCCGCCGCCCGAAATCAGGGGATCGAGAAACTAGAAAAGGCGATTCTCGACAGCGCGGGAGGCAATGAAATCAGCGCGGCGAATCTGGATCTGGCGATCAACCAACGTCAGGCCGCGGCGTTAACCCGCGCGAAACAGTCCTTAGAACAGGTACGGGAGACGATCGAACGGGGTTTACCGCTCGATTTCTGGTCGATCGATCTGCGCGCCGCGATCGGCGCGTTAGGGGAGATCACCGGGGAGGAGGTGACGGAATCGGTACTCGATCGCATTTTCAGCCGTTTCTGTATCGGGAAGTGACAGAAATCGATCGCCTTAAACCGAGATATGAATCTGACTCAGGATGTAGCGGAGTCGATCGTAATCATCTTTTAACAGAACGCTTAACTGTCTCCCGACGTTCACCAGCCACTGTCGATCGGCTTTTCGCAATTGATAGATCTCCCGGATAGACGCGGCCGCGAGGGCTTCCACCGGCGTATTTTTCACCTGTAATAAAATCCGTAAAAAATCCAATCGCTCGCTAAAATTTACCACCTCGATCGGATCGCATTGATAGACCGCCTGATGGATCTGCGGGGGACGGGGAGGGAGGTACTGATAAATATATCCCCCGATCGCACCGTTGCCGTTACGGGAATCGGGAGTCTCGAAACCCACGATCGTCGATCGAAATTCCGTCTTCAACATGGCAAAAATCTGCGGCTGTTGTTCCCGCAATTCCGCCAGCGATAGCCCCAAAGCCCGCGCCCGGTGTACCGAATCGATCGGCGCGGTCGTCGCGAAAGTAACGATCCCGAAGACTTTATTCCCCGTTTCCTCGTCGTAGGCTTTCACCCAACTACCGAACGGGGGCATAAAGGGAAAATTCAAATCCTCCGGTTCCAAACACTGGGCGAGAAATTCCGTCGTGGCCGTCTCGATCACCTCGGCGATGTGATCGGGATGGCGACCATCGGTATCGAATCGGGGTAGGGGAAGACGCATTTTTCAAGAGGCAGACCGTAGGGTGGGTTACGCTTCGCTAACCCACCGAGAACATTTATAACGGCTAAAAAAGGTTATTTTTTGCCTTTCGCGAGGACGACTTCTTCGAGTTCCGAGAGGTTAAAGGTGATCAGCTTATCCCAGTTTCCCCCCTCGAACAGGACGGCGACTTTTCCATCGCTCACTCTCTGCACGATGCCCTCGAACTTGTAATAGGTGTCGTCCGGATTGGTGACGCGAACGGTACTGCCGGGTAGAATCATAGCTTTCTCGCGGGAATGGTGGAAAATGACTTTACTTAGATTAGCAGAAAAGTCTCGATCGATATACGGTCAGCCGGTTTTCACGGTTGGTAAAATCAAAAAAACACGGGAGGGACGGTAATTGTAGAGTGCGCTCAAGAATCTTCAAAAGTACGAAATGTTCCGAAACTCTTTTCGGCGAGTTCGATCGAGTATCAAGAATCGCTGAAATCAAGTAACAAATCATGCCAACAAAAGGAGCGGTTAGCGGAAGATTATTCGATCCATCACGAGCGGGAGGAAAGATTCTTAAATTATCCTATCTGAAAGTAACCATCACTTCTAGAGGGGTTGATTTAGTTGAATCGCACGTCCGCCGATTTAACCCAGTCGGTCAAGCGGAGATTAGAATGGTAGATAGATTGAGAAATATCGCTCAAGGCCGATTGAAACCAGAACCGGTCGATTTAAGATTTTATACTCATGAACTTCGGGAGTACATTAGATATAAAAAACTAGGGTATTCCACCGGACAACCACCAGATCCCGATCTCGCTTACGAACTGTGGAATAACGCTCATACAGCAACCCTTGAAGATTATAGTTTGAAAGAAGGTTTCGGTGTTTTATTTCATCCCAGTGTGGAGGATTAATCATGAGAGAGATAATACAATTAACCCAACTAGAATTAGTGCTTCTCCAGTTAATTGATAAAGGAAAAGGACAATGGAGTTGGTACGAGATCGCTAACGCGCTTTCTCGCCAAGAGGTTCCTAGAGAACCCGATATGATGACGGTCTTAAAAAATCTCGCCCGTCAGGGATTCGTGAAACGGTATGTAGAACCGGGATCGCCGCGCGATCGCTGGGAATTAACCCCCGAAGGCGAGTTATTGTTACAATAGCCCGCCACGTCACCCTACAATTTCTCCCGCGGTGGGGGGGTGATATTCCAGCGAATTAAAAAGCGATCGATCCCCCGCAGACACTCCAAATCCTCGTCCGGTAACGTGCTTCCCGTTTTCTCCAGAAAGGAAAAAGCCTGTCGGAATTGATACGCATCCGTCTCGATCGAACCCTCGAAATGACAGGGAATCACCCGTTTTATCTCCCAACTCGCCACCCGATCGACCCATTGTAGAACCACTTCCGGGGAACGATTTAAAATTAACGTTTGCAGGATCGGCGCGACTAATAAACGTCCCCCACCGCGGAGGGTTTCAAACGTATCCCGCCACCCGGCGCGCCATTGAAAGGGAAATAATCCGAAATAGCCTTTTCGAGAGCGATCGCTCGCCGTCCGCGCTTCCCGGAACACTTTCCCCCATCGCAGCACTTCTAACGCCGGGGGCTGAAAATACAGGGCGAAAAGACAAATTCTCTGCCATCCTTTCCGACGATTTTTCGGGCTATCGAGAATCGGATCGTCCGCGCTATCTCTCGCGTGAAACAACAACGGATAGGGATCGACACGGACGATTTCCGGCGGATCTTCCGGGACGGAAACGATCGAATCCGTCACCAATAAAGTATTCGAGGCGCGATGGAAAAAAGCCACTTCCGAGAAGCCCGGCCCGTTGAGATCGATTCCTCTCAGGATCTCGTAATCGAATTCCCGATGTAACGGTGTGGTAGCGACATCTTGCGGCAGAATCTCGGTACGTCGCGCCGGTAAACCCAACCAACTCGAGGGTAGATTGAGGGGAAAACTCCATTGATCCGGGGCGACATAAACGGTCGCGCTCGGAAAACGACGGGCGAAGGGGCCGACAAAAACCTTATGTTCGATCCCCGAGATGGTGGGGAGGATAATATACTTGACCTCGCCGTATCGCGCTTCTAACTCCCGGACGAGGGCGATACATTGATTCGTGGGGGCGACCGGCGCGTAGACGAGTAATCCCCCGGATTCCAACCGGATCACCGTCATCCGGATCGGCACGACCACGTAGAAAATACCCTGGATTTGGTCGAACGTCCAGATCGTATCTTTCACCACTTCCCGGCGAATTGTCCACCGCCTGCCATAGGGATAAAGTGGTACGATCGGCCAGTAAGGCCAGGATAAATCTTGAGGACGAACACCCGTCTGGTTCATTTAGCCCGTGCTAATTCGTTCATTGTAGTTATCATAAAGCCCCCGCGATACCGATGAATAACAAATTGCCGATCGATTCCCTCGTGAATACTTGGAACAGCGTGACGGGTGAGGTGGCGAAACGGCTACCCGTCGATCGTCTGGCGAACTCGATCGTGCAGTGGTTCAGCGTCAGCGATAGCCAGGTCGCGGAAATTCTCGAGAAAGCGCGATCCGAGTTACCGACGACCGAAGCGCTATTGATCGGCAAACCCCAGACCGGCAAAAGTTCGATCGTCCGGGCCTTAACGGGAGTTTCCGCGGAGATCGTCGGTCAGGGTTTCCGTCCCCACACACGAAACACCCAACGATACATCTATCCTTCGGAGGATCTTCCCCTGCTGGTGTTCACCGATACGGTGGGTTTGGGGGACGTGGATCAAGATACAGAGGCATTAATCGGGGAATTATTCGCGGATCTAGCGGAAAAGACGGGAAAAGCGCGAGTTTTCATCCTCACGGTGAAAAGTAACGATTTCGCCACCGACAGCCTGAAAGCGATCGCCAAACAATTACGGGAGAAACATCCCGAAATTCCCTGTTTACTCGCGGTAACTTGTTTACACGAGATCTATCCGCCCGAAATCGAGAACCATCCCGATTACCCGCCCGATTTTCCCGATATCCAACGGGCTTACGAGGAACTGCAAAAAACGTTCGCGGGGTTATTCGATCGATCCGTCCTTATCGACTTCACCCTCGAAGAAGACGCGTATACCCCCGTTTTTTACGGCTTAGAGGCGTTTCGGGACACCCTCGCCGATTTACTCCCCACCGCGGAAGCCAACGCCATCCACCAACTTCTCGACAAGGAAACCGGCGATCGACTCGGCAATCTCTACCGCGACGTAGCCCGACGTTATCTAGTCGCGTACTCGATCGTCGCGGCGACTCTGGCGGCGGTTCCCTTACCTTTCGCGACCATGCCCGTGTTAACCGCCCTACAGGTGTCGATGGTGGGCGTTTTAGGCAAATTATACGGGCAGGTGTTAACGCCGTCGCAGGCCGGGGGCATCGTCAGCGCCATCGCCGGGGGATTTCTCGCGCAGGTAATCGGCCGGGAATTGGTGAAGTTTATCCCCGGATTCGGCAGTGTTATCGCCGCGTCCTGGGCCGCGGCCTATACTTGGGCGTTAGGCGAGGGCGCGTGTGTTTATTTCGGCGATCTGATGGGGGGCAAAAAACCCGATCCCGAACAGATTCAATCGGTGATGAAAGAAGCTTTCGCGTCCGCGAGGGAACGATTTAAACGGGTGTGAAAACTTGGGAAAACCTTCTAGTTCGCGAGCGAAGATGGAAAACGTTTTGTCCCGTCGATGGAAATCGATAACACTCGATTTACCGTATCTCGATCGCCAACCATCTCTACAAAACGATCGATCGCTGTTTCCCATCCCCGTCCCCCTCGAAGTTTTGTACAATGAATTTATTTCCGAGCCGAACGCGGTCATCTCCCGCGGTAAAATCAACTAGAGTACGCCGAAAATGCTCTCGATCGCCCTACTGCTTCTCGTTCAAACCACTACGGTTAACCCCTCCGTTCAAAACGTGGTGAACTATCTCGCCGGCGAGATGAATACCACCGCGCAAGCGCGGGAGAATCCGAAAATCGCCGAGGTACAGATGACTACCTGCGAGGTTTCTTTTCCGAATAGCGAGAGTTCTGTTTATTTATACCAAGAACAAGCTTTATTAAACAAATTAAATCAACCGTACCGCCAGCGATTCCTCGAAATTAAACCCGGAACGGACGATCGCTCGATCGAGTCGAAATCGTATAAACCTCGAAACGCGGGCAACTTTATTAATTTTTGTAAAAGAAGCTTGACAGAAAGACAGGTGCGACCATCGGATCTCGGCGAATATGTCTGCACGGTTATTTTAACGCCGATCGAGGGAGGCTACAAAGGAGAAACGCCCCCGGCCGGTTGTCCGGCAACCGCGAGAGGCGCGGTGAGAATTACTAACACGATCATTCTACGTCCCGACGGTATGGATACCAGCGATCGGGGCTACGACGCGAACGGCCGCCAGGTTTGGGGCGCGGGGGAAAATTTTTATCAATTCCGTCGGGGAAATCGGTAGACATCCCCCGATCGAGAGAAATATTACAATAGAAAACGTGATTTACTGAAGAAAGGATACAGATAAGATGGCCGTACTCCGTCTAGAAAATGGAACCACCTACACGCGACTCGAAGATATCGGCGAAAAACTGGCCGCGCTGAACGTGAGTTTGAATTACTGGCCGATCGAAAATCCCGAAACTCGCGAGTTACTAACTAAAGCGGCGTTAAGCGATGAAGAAAAAGAAACCGTTTTAGTGAGCCTCGACCAGTATTTTCGGGAATTACAGGAAAAATACAATTATCAATCCCGAGATTTAATCGTCCTCCATCCCGATATCCCGAATCTCGACACCTTACTCGCCAAATTCGAGCGCTGTCATACCCACGCCGATGATGAAGTACGCTATATCATCGATGGCGAGGGAGTTTTCGGGTTCGTTTTCCCCGACGGTTCCCAAGCGGAGTTAACCGTACAGCCCGCAGAATATATCAATGTTCCCGCCAATAGCGAACACTGGTTCCATCTCACCGACGCGCGACGGGTGAAGGCGGTACGTTATTTCACCTCCACCGAGGGATGGGTTCCCGAATACACCGACACGGAAATCCGTTTCGCGGGGGAAAAGAGAGAATTACAGGAATTTTCGGTTTAAATCCGCGAGAGTATGGGAAATCTGTTGAAATTCTCCGATATTTACGGGTGCGAGGCTCGCGCCCCCACGGTTTCCGTTACAGAAGCCTCGCGGGTTAAGAATTGATATTCCTCTTCCGTGTATAGATCCGCGTCCGATTCCAATCGATCGAGAAATAGGATACCGTCGAGATGATCCGACTCGTGTTGGAAAATCCGGGCGATAAAATCGTCGAAACGGGCGCGGATTACATTCCCAGAGCGATCGAGATATTCTACCTCGATCGAACGGTGTCGGGGGACAAAACCCCGTAACCCCGGAACACTCAAACACCCCTCCCATCCCTTGACAATTTCCCCGCTCGTCGAGAGAATCCGGGGATTAATCATCGCCGTCGGTTCCATTGTCGGCGCGTTCGGATAACGGGGATTCGGACGGGAAGCGACGATAAATAGGCGTAAAGACTCGGAAACCTGCGGCGCGGCGATTCCCACCCCGTTAGACGCTCTCGCCGTCTCGATTAGCGAGTCGATCAGCGATTGTAACGATCGATCGGCGAACTTCTCGATGTCCTTCGCCCTTTGTTCTAAAATCGGACTTCCTAAACGCGCGATCGGTAAAATCCCCGTCATAATTCTTGTTTTAACTTCGCGAGGCTATTGAAATCATCTTATCCCGATCGGAAAAATCTCGCTAAACTTATACCATTCCCTACCCGAATTTACCGAACTCAAGCTTGTTTATCGAGATACCCCGTGGACATCAGCGCCCAACAACTCTGGAAAAACGTCTTAGAACGCCTTCAAACCCGATTAACTCGCCCCGCTTTCGATACATGGTTCGGTACGGCGACGATCGGCGGCTGGCATAACGATCGCCTCGTGATTCAAGCGGAAAATCCTTTCATTCTCAACCATCTCCAAAAAAATTACCTGACCCTGCTTTCGGAAGTGGTCAAGGATATCGTCGGTTATCCCGTGGAAATTCAACTGACCACGGTACAGGGAGAAAATATCGCCATTCTCGGCCCCCGCCCTACTTCTCCCTCGGAATCCGTATTTACCAACCAATTAAACCCGAAATACGTCTTTTCCCGCTTCGTGGTCGGGCCGACCAACCGGTTAGCCCACGCGGCCGCGCTCGCCGTCGCCGAGGTTCCCGGACGGGAATTCAATCCCCTCTTTCTCTGCGGGGGGGTGGGATTGGGAAAAACCCATCTCATGCAGGCGCTCGGGCATTACCATCTCGAACTGTATCCCGCGTCGAAAGTTTTTTACGTCTCCACCGAACAATTTACCAACGACCTGATCGCCGCAATCCGCCAGGATAGTATGGAAAGCTTCCGCGAACATTACCGCGGCGCGGATATTTTATTAGTAGACGACCTACAATTTATCGAGGGGAAAGAATACACCCAAGAGGAATTTTTCCACACCTTTAATACCTTACACGAGGCGGGAAAACAAGTCGTTCTCGCGTCCGATCGACCGCCCAAACAGATCCCCAGTTTACAGGATCGGTTGATCTCCCGTTTCTCGATGGGCTTGATCGCCGACATCCAGGCCCCCGACATCGAAACCCGGATGGCCATCCTGCAAAAAAAGGCGGAATACGAGAATTTACGCCTTCCGAGAGAGGTTATCGAGTATATCGCCGCGAATTATACCTCGAACATCCGCGAGCTAGAGGGGGCGTTAATTCGCACCACCACCTATATCTCGATCTCCGGATTGCCGATGACGGTGGAAACCATCGCCCCCGTTTTAAGTCCCCCCGCGGAGAAAGTCGCCACCTCCCCGGACGTGATTATCACCGTGATCGCCGAGGAATTCAAACTCTCGATCGAGGATCTCAAGGGCAATTCCCGAAGGCGAGAGATCAGCCACGCGCGACAGATCGGGATGTATCTGATGCGACAGCACACGGATCTGAGCTTACCGCGCATCGGCGAGGAATTCGGCGGAAAAGACCACACGACGGTGCTGTATAGCTGTGATAAGATCAACCAGGCGCGCCATCAGGACGGACAGTTACGCCAAACTCTCTCCCGACTCAGCGATCGCATCAACCTCGTCAGTCGCGGCCGGCAACCGTAGAGAGGGCGGGAGGCGGGGAGAACACTTATTCCGGTCTCCTGAAAAGTTTTCCACAGTCTTTCCGGGAAGCGAAGAAACCGGTAAACCCCTTGAAAATACTCCGTTTGAACGAGGTACTTCGGAGAGAACGCCCGCTCGATCGCGCGTTTCTCCACAAGTTTTCCACAGGTACGCGCGGGAGAGATCGATCGAGATTAAAAGATTGAAAGTATTTCCGGATCGGCTGGTGGCTATAATCTAAAATCCCCTCGATACCCGTTCCGAAACTCTTACAATCACAGTAGCAATACAAAAGAACCATCCGATCATCCATGAAATTCACCACCAGTCAAAGCGATCTCAATACCCATCTATCCCTCGTCAGTCGCGCCGTTTCCAACCGTCCCACCCATCCCGTGTTAGGAAATGTTCTCTTTGTCGCGGACGAGGAAAAAGGAGAAATTAGCCTGACAGCTTTCGATCTCAGCCTGGGAATCCGGACGAGTTTCCGCGCCGACGTGGGCGAGGGGGGAAAAATCACCCTACCCGCTAAACTCCTCAACGATATCGTCACCAAAATCGGCGACGGCGAGATCACCATCACCGTCTCCGAAGAGGGGGAAGACGAGGAACATACCGTCGTCTACCTGAAAACCGCCTCCGGCCAATTCCAGATCCGGGGCATGAAAGCCGATGAATTCCCGGAATTACCCACCGTCGTCGATGGTGAAACGGTTAGCTTACCGATCGATGCCTTGACAGAAGGGATAAAAGGTGCATTGTTCGCCGCCAGCGCCGATGAAACGAAACAGGTCTTGACCGGCGTACACCTGACGAAAACCGTCGATAGCCTGGAATTCGCCGCCACCGACGGGCATCGTCTCGCCGTGGTGCAAACGCCCCTAGAAGACGCGGATTCCTCCTCGAAAGGGTTTACCGTCACCATCCCCGCGCGCGCCCTGCGGGAGTTGGAAAGAATGCTCGCCGCCCGATCGAACACCGAGTCGATCACCCTCCACGTCGATGACGCGCAAGTGATTTTCGAGTTAGACGAACAGAGATTGACCAGTCGCAAGTTAGACGGAGCCTATCCCGCCTACGGGCAATTAATCCCCAAATCCTTCAGTCGATCGCTGACCATCGATCGTAAACAGTTAATCCGTTGTCTGGAATTAGTCGCCGTCCTCGCCGACGGGAAAAACAACCTCGTCAAATTCAGCATCGACGGCGAGAACGAGCGTCTTTCCCTCTCCGTCGAATCCCCCGACCTCGGTAGCGCGAAAGAATCGATGGCCGCCGAAATCACCGGAGAAAGCGGCGATATCGCCTTCAATGTCAAATATTTAATGGACGGTTTAAAAGCCCTCCCCGCCAACGACATCCAGATGCAACTCAACGCCAACACCCAACCGGTCATCTTCACCCCCCTCGGCGGCTTAAAAATGACCTATCTCGTCATGCCGGTACAGATCCGCCAGTAGTTTCGGAAGTTTCGGGGGCGGGAGGTGAGGGAGGGTAAAGGTAAAAGGGTCAAGGCGAAAGGATTCAGAAAGCTCTTTTCCCTTTTCCCCTTCCCCATCCCCCTCATCTTCCCCATCCCCCTCATCTCCCCATCCCCCACTCTCCCGATCGACTGACCGCGAGAGAGAAATGTTATAGTAACTAGCAAAAGATCGATCTCTAGCGATCGCTCGCTGTCCCGATATTTATATACCGAACTCCTTACTGATAGTTGGTTATGACATCCTTTTATTTAGATTCCGAAATCGGACAGAATAAGCTTGTAAACTCCCGTAATTTCGCGATCGCCGCCTCGATCGGCATTCACGGTTTACTGCTCGCCAGCGTCGTCCCGAATATGGCCCGATCGGCCGAAGGAGATCCCGCGCCGCGAGACCTGAAAAACGTCGGCGTTATCGAACTCAACTCTTTCGAGCGCTCGCGTCTTCCCGAGTTTAACCCTTCACCGAGCAACCTTCCCGGCGCTTCCGAAATTCCCGGACTTCCCCCGGTTCCCGGCGCGGACAGTTCCGTGTCCCCCCTTCCGGCACTTCCGCCGCTCGGGAGTCTCGATAGCGATCTCCCCCCGATATCCTCCATTTCTCCCCCTCCTTCGCTACCTTCCGCCCGTTCCGCCCCCTCTCTGCCTCCCCTCCCTCCCTCCTACTCTTCCCTGCCTTCCTCTCCCGCCCTACCCTCGCTGAGAGTGTATAACCCTCCCGTCGCGTCTATCCCCCGGCTTCGATCGAGCGACATTTCCCGGCCGCCCCTGACCCCTTCCACGCCGAATGTACCGCGTTACTCGCCGAATTTACCCCCTCCCCCGTCCGTCCCGACCGTTTCGGGGAAAAATCCCTACGGGAATAATTTGCCGCCGAATACTTCTCCCGTCGATAATTACTCCCGGAACGATCTAGAAAATTTTTACCGGAACAATCCGAACATCCCTCGATCGAACCGGGACTTACGTTTCGATCCCTCCGGAGATCCTTCGCTAACGGCGGCAGGAATTCGACAGGCCCCGATCCGGGCTTCGGAACAGGCCCGGAACCAATTAGGAAAACCGGTGCCGATTAACCCCGCTACCGGAAATGAATCCCCTCGCGACGACCAACGCGTCCGGGGTCTACTCGCTCAGATGGAAGAACGCCGGCGATCGCTCCAAGAGGATAAAACGAACACCACCGACGAGGAAGCGATGCGAAATCAGGTGGCCTGGTTAAATGAACAGAAGAACCAGAACCCGGAAGCGTTAAATGAACTGAATAACCGGGATCGGGGCAAGAAAGGCATCTCTACCGTCGCGCTGACCGGTAGTTATCCCGCCGATGCCTGTTCCCGACAACTCGCGGGAACGGCGGTTTACGGGGTGACGGTTAACGGCGCGGGGGTTCCCGTGAGCGAGCCGTGGTTACTCAAGAGCGCGGGTTTCCCGATCCTGAACCAACAGGCGGCGCGGGAAGTTCGATCGACCCGTTTTAGCGACTCCGGCGACGGTTCGCGGATCTATCAGGTGAAAGTCAGTTTCGCCCCCTCTCCCGATGTCTGCCGCACCCCGATCGCCCGTCCCCGCGATAACGAGCCTAACCCGATCGAAACCCGGAATAGCGCTCCCCCCGCGCCGGAGGTACAACCCCCGACCCGAGAGCGATCGACGAACCCGCGCCCGAATCCCGAAGTGAACCCGCGGCCGGAGAATCCCGAGAAAGCGCCGGCCCCGACCCCACCCCCGACGACGGTGGTACAACCGAAAGCGCCTCAACCCGCTCCCCCGGTACCAGAAACGAAACCGCCGCAACCCGATCCCGCGGTGGTACAACCGAAAGCGCCTCAACCCGCTCCCCCGGTACAAGAAACGAAAGCCCCGGAACCCGAAGGCCCCCCGGCACCCGCCGCGGCCCCGCGAAGCGTCGAACCCGCCCCGGAACCCCCGAAACCGGCCGAATCCCCGGCCGAGGCTAAACCCGCGCCCGCGGGGTCTCCCGGTTCCGAAGGTTAATCGAGGCGGTAAGATAAACGTATCCGTATTAACGCGCTTTCTATGATTTCCGTCCCTTCCCTAGCCGATTCCCTCTCCTCTCGTTCCCGTCGCGCCTCGATTAGTCGCGTGACGAAAGAAACCGACGTACAGGTATCGATCGATCTCGACGGGCAGGGCAGTTGTCACGCCGATACGGGCGTTCCCTTCCTCGATCATATGCTCCACCAGATCGCGAGTCACGGCTCGATCGATCTGGATGTCCGCGCCAAGGGGGATATCGAGATCGACGATCACCACACCAACGAGGACGTGGGCATCACCTTGGGACAGGCTCTCTTTAAAGCGCTGGGCGATAAAAAAGGGATCGTTCGTTTCGGGCATTTTGTCGCTCCGCTTGACGAGGCATTAGTTCAGGTCGCTCTTGACTTTTCCGGGCGGCCGCATCTGAGTTACGGTCTCCAGATTCCCACCCAGCGCGTCGGAACCTACGACACCCAGCTAGTACGGGAATTTTTCGTCGCTTTGGTCAACCATAGCCAAATGACCCTACATATCCGCCAATTAGACGGCATTAACTCCCACCACATCATCGAGGCTACCTTTAAAGCCTTCGCGCGCGCGACCCGCATGGCGATCGAGATCGATCCCCGTCGCGCCGACGCGATCCCCAGTTCTAAAGGGGTATTGTAAGGAAGCGATCCCTCGCGCGCCCGCGAAAAATCGCAAAATAACGTGACAATAGAAGGGAAATTTCTTCCCATCGTCGCCCCGCTCGCCGTATGATTCCCGCGAGACTTCTGCCGATTATCCTGTTCGCGACCGTATCGATCGGTTGTACCCCCACCCCGAAAACCGAATCCGGCCCCCCGAAACAACGTCCCACCACCGTCAATGTCGCCGCCGCGACCGCGGGAACCGTCGGCCGCGCCCTGTCCTACACGGGGACGACACGACCGTTACAAACGGTCTCGGTACGATCGCGCGTCGAGGGTCAATTATTAAACCTTACGGTAGATGCGGGCGATCGAGTGACGCGGGGACAGGAGTTAGGACGACTCGACGATACCCTCCTCGCCACCGCGGTTCGGCAACAGCAGGCGCAACTAGCTTCCCTAGAGGCGGAGTTAGGACGGGCGAGAATCGAGGTGAATAACGCCAAAATCGAGGTCGATCGGCTGGAATTACAGTACCAACAGGCGAAAAACGATGCCGATCGCTTTAGCCGGTTGGCCGCGGAAGGCGCGATCCCCTTACAACAGGCGGAAACGGCGCGCACCACGGCGGAAGTCGCCCTAAAAGCCGTGAAAAGCGCCCGATCGAGAATTCAAGTCGAGGAACAGGTGGTCGCGGGGATTCTCGGACGGATCGCGGCGCAGAAATCGGTGATCGCCCAAGAACGTCAGAAACAATCCTACGCCGTCCTGATCTCTCCCTTAAACGGCGTGGTTCTGGAGAGAACGAGCGAACCGGGAAATTTAATTAGTACCGGCGGCGAAGTATTGAGAATCGGCGATTTCTCGCGGGTGAAAGTGGTCGTTCTCGTGTCGGAACTCGATTTACAGAGGATTCGCGAGGGACGATCGATAAATTTGACTCTAGACGCGTTCGGCGATCGAACCTTTACCGGTCGGATCTCCCGGATCTCGCCGAGCGCGACGGGAACCGCGCGCCAGATCCCCGTCGAGATCACCCTTCCCAACCCGGACGCGACGATTAAAGGGGGATTGTTAGCGCGGGTGACATTCGCTCCCGACGCGCCGCCGACGGTGATCGTCCCGGAGGATTCGATCGCGCGCGACGGTGAAAAAACGGCGATTTTCGTGCTTTCTCCCGCGTCCGATCGGGTGGAAAAACGATCGGTCCGCGTCGGCGAAATTATCGACGGTCGCGCCGAGATCCTCTCCGGTCTGGAACGGGGGGAACGTTTCGTCGTCAACAGTAGTAAACCCCTCAAAGACGGGGAGAAAGTCCGCGTGAGTGTATTATCGAAGTAAAGCCCTCCGATTTCGCGTTCTCTCCATTGCACCGTCCTCTCTCCACATCCGAAGCCCTCTCTCGATCGATTTCCGAACCGTTACATCCTTTATGCTCACCGGCCTATTAGCGGTACTTTCGGCGGCGGCGGCGGCCGGTTTGCGCGTCGCCTTACCCCTATTGGTCATCGGACTAATCCGTACCGAATTCTGGGAAAATATCCCGTTTCTCTCGCGGTTTAACCCGCGGGTTTTGCTGACTATTTTGATCGTTTGGTCTTTATTCGAGTTATTCGCCTCGAAAAACCTCTTGGGACAACGCGTGTTACAGGTTTTCTCCCTGATCGGTAGCCCGATCGTCGGCGCGCTGATCAGTGTTGCCGTGGCGAAAGCGATCGGCCCGTCCGAACTCCCCCTCTGGTTACTCGCGTTACTGGGGGGATTATTGGCGTTAACCATCAAATTAGTTCAGATAGGTTGGTTTTTCCGTCTGCGCGGTCTACCACTCTGGGTAACGGCGATCGAGGATCTTCTCTGTATCGGGTTGGTTTTCTTCGCCTTCCGCGCGCCCCAACAGGGGGGATTGATCGCCCTCTTCCTCCTCTGGCTCGTCATTCGCAGTTCCACGGCCTGGCGGAAATGGTATCTTCGGGGTCGATCGAAGTGAGGGAGTGGATCGTCAATCCCGTCCCCCGCGACGGTTTCTCGATCGCCGTCGTCGCGGTTGCAACCATCGCCAGATCCGGATAATCAGTTCCTCGATCCAGAGGATCATCGTGTCTAACCACGCTAAAATCCGCTCTAAGGGGTGCTTTTCGTAACCGACGGGGGTATATTGCGTTTCCCACCATTCTGACTCGCTCTCGCTCGGTGTATCCGGGGCGATCCGATCGATCCGGTTCGGCGAGGACGGCACCGGTCGCGTCTCCTCCGGCGGTTCCACGGGCGCGATATCGGTCGGGTTCACTTTCGGCAGGACGATCTCGGCTCGGGGCTTGGTTACTTTTTGTATCGATTTCGGGCTTGATTCTTGACTTATTTTGTGTTTCGTGTTAATAGGGGGCGGCGGCAGAGGAACCGAGTCGGGTAGACGAGCGGGAATCGATTCGGTGATTTCTGGCGATTCTCGGGGATAGGGTCGGGTATTGGCGAAAAGATCGTCCACTTCTAACCAAGGGTCGTCATCGCTCGCGGAGAGGGAGGGAACGGTCGCGGGAGCGAAAAAGTGATCGATCGCCGCTTGAATAATTCGGGCGATCGAGAAGGGATCTTCTCCCGGTCGCGTTTCGATGCCGTCTTGTACCCGTCGGACGGAGACGGTTTCCCGGACGGTTACGGTGCCGGTTTCCGGGAGAGAGAGGGTTTCGTTAGCGTCCCCGATCGAACTTCCGGACGCGCTGAAAAAGTGATCGATCGCCCCGTAAATCAACCAGTACAAGCGCCACGCGCGGGATGTTTCCGAGTCGGGTAGCGCGGTTTCGGGGACGGTTTCGATACTCGCGCTTTCCGGGGGAACGATCGAACCGTTGACTTCGGGAATCGTGGTGAGAGATTTGGTTTCTAACTCGGCTAACCGTCGATCGATCGCCTCGATAATCGGGGTGATCGCGATCGGGGGAAGGGGAATTTCCGGGGGAACCGAGATCGGGGGACGGGTGGGAACGATCGAGGATTCCCCGAACAGATCGATCGTCATCGCGACCGGCCCGGTCTGTTCCCAGCGGATCAATTCCCAAAACCAACGGATCGGGGGGAGAACTTTTTCTTTGGTTTTTTCAAAGCTAGGGGGGAGGGATAACGCTTTCCGGTTCGAGCGATCGAGTTGACGGCGATCGTGATAATAATTCGCGAGCGTCGCGACGATCTGTTTCTGTAATTTCTCTTGAAAAGACGTATCGGCGATCGGGATCGTTCGTTCCTTCTCCGTTACCAACTGTAACTCGTGATTCTCCAAATCGGTCGCGATGCCGGTGACATTGATTTCCCCGACGGCGATCGTGTCGAGAAAGCGATCGATCTCGATCGTCGGGGTTTCCGCGACGGGGGATAATTGTTTCTGTACCGCTTGCCCTAAACCGGTTCCCATCCTTCTCGCGCTCTGTACGAGGAGGTAAATCGGGTACAGGACGATCTGGAATCCCAGCGAGAGAGTATTCCGCGCGCTTCGGGTGGCGCGTCCGAGTCGATCTTTGAAACGGTTCGATCGACGGACGATCAGCTTGAATAGCCGACTTTTATAGGGAGAAGAGGGCATGGATTTCCGGAGGGGGCATTCTTCTCTAGAGTAGCTTACCACGATGGCTCGCGAGCGCGGGTAGCTTGTCCGGAGCGGGGTGCGGTTTCCCCGGTAGATCCGCGACTCGCGCGACGACAAAAACAACCAAATTTCGCCAGTAAAAAGGCTGAAAACGGGTTCGATCGCTCTTTTTACGCGAAGTTTTGTAACAAAACACTTCCGCCCGTTAAAGGCTTGATTATAATTTCGGACAGAAATTTACAATTCAAGCGTAATTTGGCATTATGTTACGAAAATTCGCTTTTTTAGGCGGTGGAATGGCTTCGATCGCCCTTGCCACCCTCTCGATCGCCGTCGATCAACCGGCCGCTCGCGCCGCTTGTCTGATCGCCGATGGTTCATCCTACACCGATCGACCGTATAACCAAGCGGATGTTATCGCCTCTTTCGCGGGATCGAATTGCACGGCCGTCACGTTAACCCAGGATACTACCTTCTATCGTTATTACAGTTTCCCGCTCTCGCCGAACGTTAATAAAGGTCGCTACCTGACTAGCGATTTTTTCGATCTTAATTCCGAAGCGATCGTCAAATTAGCCCTATATCCTTTCCCTCCCAACGTACAATTTCAAAATTTCGCCTACTTCCGAGAGGAGGTATTGGTCACAGCGGGGACAACTCTCTATCAGGGGATCGCCGGCCCTCAACCGGTGAGCGACCCGAATTCCTGCTACGCGGGAGGGGCCAGCCAATTTTTCTACGACGGGCCGAACGTTAGTAATAATTCAAACATCACCTTCACCTACGATGCCGACTTAACGCGAGATACCCGATATATCAATCCCTACGGAGTCGGCGATCCCTGCGGTATCCAAGTTCCCGAACCCTCACCGATTTCGAGCGTGGGAGCGATCGCCGCTCTCGGTTTCGCGGCCGTCTTCCACCGCTCGTTAACCGCTCCGAAAAGAAGGAAAAAATCGTTCCCGGCGATCGAGAGAATTTCGGTTAAGCGCTAAAAAAAAGGAGTTATTTTTTCTCGCTCTCCCCCCTGTTCGGGCGAAAATTAACGCTCCGTCGCTCTAGTCGCTTTTTTCCAGGTTCGTAATCCCCCGATCGCCATGACGAGTAAAATCGCGTACAGCAGGGAGAGAAAGATCACCCCTTTCGCGCGATAGAGTCCGATGGCGATCGAATCCACGACGATCCAGTAATACCAACTCTCCACGTATTTCCCCGGCATCAGCGCCATCGCGGTAAAACTCATCCCCGTCGTCAGCGCGTCGAGATAGGGAAAATCCGCGGGTTCCGGGAAGATAACGGGAAGAAAAAGGTGTATTCGGCTCATTATCGCCCCCCAAACCATCGAGACGGCGATCGTCCCCGTAGCGATCGCCAGAATCCGCACCGGGGAACCGTAACGGGTTTTTAACGTTCGATCGCTTTCCCGATCGCGCCATCGCCACCACCCGTAAATACTGACGATTAAATAATAAATCTGCTCTAAAAAATCCGAATACAGGCGGATCTGGTAAAAAAGCACCATATACAGCAGAACGCTGGCGATACCGACCGGCCAGGTTAAAATATTCCCTCTCGCGATCAACCATACCGATCCCAGATAGAGAATCGTCCCCGCGAGTTCGAGATAACTGACGGAGTAACCCAAAACCGTGAAAGCGATCGAATTCACGCTCCAAAATTCCAGCATTCACAAGACCTCTCGCGGAATTCAAAAATTGTCCTGTGGTTAGGGAGTCAGGAGTCAGGAGTCAGGAGCCAGGAGGAAGAATAAAGAAGATTATAAGTAATTTTTTTAGTAAATGCCTATTTATCATCTACAATTCCAGTCTTTGAAGTTTTTAGACCATCGAAAATGAATTGTGCAAGAGGTCTATTGTTATCCCTAGAAATTCGCATCGGATGAGAATAATTCTAAAAGATTCCCGTATTTTCGGTATCGTGATAGTACGCGCTTCACGAATCCTACCCTGGTTTCTAAATCGCCGCGTAAGCGGAAAAAAGGTACTTTCCGAAGAACGAGATCGCTAACGACCCGCTTTTGAAAGATCGTTCGATCGACTTCCCCGGAACGATCCCAAGTATCATCGTAAGGGATATCCGTCTCGCACAGGAAAACCAGATCGTACCGGGAAATCGCTGTAAGAGCGAGATTCGCCAATTCCGGGGCGACCCGATCGTGATAGTGTAGGGAAAATTGATAGGTAGTCAGCGCGTTCGTATCGGTAAATAGGTAACGATCCGCTTGTTGTACGAGAATTTCCTCGCGTTCGAGATGTCCGCGCGCGATCTCTACCAATTGCTCGATCGAGAGTCGTCGATCGACCTGATACTTTTCCCAGTATTCCCGTCCGTACTCCGGCATATAAACCGTAGCGTACTCTTCCGCCAGACGACGCGCGATCGTCGATTTGCCGGTGGAAGGCGCGCCGAGAAAGACTATATTCGCGATCAGATCCCGATAGACGCGGGGGTGCAAATACTGGCGCCATCGTCCCGGATCTTGTCGGATCATCGTCCCGGAGATAGGAACCGTTTGGCGATCGGGATCGACGAGACGATTTACCGCGCCCAGTGCCAAGCTCATGTGTCGCCCGTAAAACTCGCTAGAGTAAAAATGGCTGATTTTTTGCGATCCGAGCCGTCTGAGAATATAATCTTCCTGTTTTTGCCGAATTTCTGGGGTATTGCCCACCTCGATCGGGCCGTCCCAAGCCTCAATGACATCTACCGTCGGATAGATTTCTCTCAGCCAGTTCGATCGAACCGTCAGGGGAATCTCGCTCACATCCGGACAATCGTAAACGACCGCGATCACCTCGTCCATCTCGGCCAGAGCCGTTTCGATAACTAGCTGATGGCCGCGATGGAAAGGCGCGAATTTCCCCAGCGTTAACCCCCGTTTTAACGACATACTTTCCTCGATATCGACAATTTCTCGCGGAGGCAGGAGTCAGAAGGCAGAAGGCAGGAGATGAGGGAAGGTAAAGGCGAAAGGATTCAGAAAGCTCTTTTCCCCTTCCCCATTCCCCCGAAAAAATTCCCCATCTCCCCAACCCCGCGGATCGATCTGGAAACATCCTTAAATTTCCGTCGGTGGCGGGTATTTTGACTCTACATATAAAGACGTTACACGTCTATGCCGACAACCTATGGGTGAAAAGAAACGTATTGGCCTGCTGACCAGCGGGGGGGACTGCGCGGGGTTAAACGCCGCGATCCGATCGGTCGTCTATCACGCGACGGGAACTTACGGCTGGGAGGTGGTGGGAATTCAAGAGGCGACCAACGGATTGATCGCCCGTCCCCCGCGAACGATCGTCTTCGACCCCGAGAGAGTCGATCGCCTCCTGGTGATGGGGGGAACCGTCCTCGGAACCACCAACAAGGGCGATCCCTTCGCTTTCCCCATGCCCGATGGAACCCTCGTCGATCGCTCTCAAGAAATTATCGACGGCTATCATAGTTTAGGATTATCCGCCTTGATCGGTATCGGTGGCGACGGGAGTTTAGCCATTTTACGGCGGATCGCCCAGCAAGGGGGCATAAATCTCGTCGGTATTCCGAAAACGATCGATAACGACGTGGGGGCTACCGAGGTCTCGATCGGTTTCGATACCGCGACCAATATCGCCACCGAAGCGCTCGATCGACTGCACTTTACCGCCGCCAGCCACAACCGGGTGATGATCCTGGAGGTAATGGGACGGGACGCGGGCCATATCGCTCTCGCGGCCGGGATCGCGGGCGGCGCGGACATTATTCTGATCCCCGAAATTCCCTACCAGATGGAAAAAGTCTGCGAGAAAATCCGCCAACGCCAGAATATGGGTAAGAATTTCTGTCTAGTGATCGTTTCCGAGGCGGTACGCACCGAAACCGGCGATCGACTGTCGGAAAAGAAAGCTCTCGGAGAGGATCGTCTCGGGGGGATCGGTCGCTATCTCGCGGAAGAGATCGCCAAGGACACCGGCGCGGAAACCCGCGTCACCTTTTTGGGGCATATTCAACGCGGGGGGATTCCCTCGCCGATGGATCGACTGTTAGGGGCCGCTTTCGGGGTCGCCGCGGTCGATCTGATCGCGAGAGGGGAATTCGATCGCATGGTCGCCTGGCAAAACCGTCAGGTAGTCAGCGTTCCCATCGAGGAAGCCATCAAAACCTATCGCGTCGTCGATCCTCAAGAAACCCTCGTCAAAACGGCCAGGGGTTTGGGCATCTGTCTGGGAGATTGAGAGGATTCGAGCTTTATCGAGTTCAGGATAGTTAAACGATACCCCGTCGGAATCGGGCGGGGTATTCGTATTATTCGGGTTATTTCATCCGTAATCGATAGTTATTGTAGTTATTGAGCGGAACGCCTCTTTGATAAATGCCCCGTCCGTAATCGTTCCGATAAGAATTCCCCGGATAGGGTCGATATTCATCCCGTCCGTAGCCACGAGGATAATCCCGTCCCGGATAGTAAGGGTTATATCCCCCGCGATAAACGCCCCGTTCGTAACCGTTTCGATAATAATTCCCCGGATACCCGGTATTGTACGCGCCCGGATAATTCCGGTCGTGATAACCGTCCCGATAGCCGCAACGATAGCCGTTCGATCGATAACCATCGTTGCCGATAATCACGATTCCCGCCGATTCCCCGCTCGATAACGGCGAATCTACCCTGATTTCCGTTTCCGCGAGTACCCGGCCGGCCGGCAACAGCGCGGATAACAGTAAAGCGATCGAAAGAATTCTTTTCATAAGATCTCTCCCGGAATTCAAGAACTGTCGTTTGATTAAGGATTCAGGAGTCAGGAGGAAGAATAAAGAATTTTAAAGTTAAAAGCTGAAGAGAAAACCTATTTATTTTGTATAATCCTAGTTTTTGAAGTTTTTAAACCCTCGAAAACCGATCTCGCTTCGAGGTCTATCGTTTCTTTCCCTCTCTATCCCGATCCTAGCTCGGACCCCCGAGACTCGCCCGTGTTTTCACGGAGGTCGGGCGATCGCTCTCTTATCTCCCGACCGGAAACCAACGGGTTACAAGCCTCCCCGTTTTAGGGGAAAAGTGTCGGGCTGGAGTTCGAGATCCCTCTAAACATCCACCTCCTGCCTCCTGCCGACCGCCTCCCGCCTCCTCTGACCCCGATCGCCCGCGGAACAAAGCTCGATCGAGGCCGGTCTTTTCGGCTAATCTGTGAGATCTACCCTTCTTCTCGAATCTCCGTGTGGCAATATCTTTTTCCCATTTTCGACCCCGACGTGAAAAACTGGCCGGTAGAGGCGCGACTTTTACGCTGGATGACTTTATTCTGGTTACTGGTCGGTCTCGCGGTTCTTTTCTCCGCCTCCTACGCCCTGGCCGATAGTCGTTTCGGGAATGGACTCTACTACTTTACCCGTCAGGTAATCTGGGTGTGGGTGGGCTTGATCGTGTTTAACTCTCTCGTGCGATCGCCCCTACAAAATCTCCTCAAGATCGCCCCCTGGATGATGTTATTAGTCCTGGGATTGATTCTCTTCACCCTCGTCCCCGGCCTGGGAGAGAACATTAACGGCGCGACGCGCTGGATCAAACTCGGGCCGATTCTCCTACAACCGTCGGAATTCATGAAACCGTTTCTCGTGCTACAGGGGGCGGCGGTTTTCGGCGGTTGGTATCGTCTCTCGATCGCTCAGCGTTTCACCTGGATCGGTATTTTCGGGCTGGTTCTCGCCGCCATTCTCCTCCAGCCGAACCTGAGTACCACCGCTCTCTGCGGCATGACCCTGTGGTTAATCGCCCTCGGTTCCGGATTGCCCCTCGCCTACATGGGGGGAACCGCCCTGTTAGGGGTGACGATGGCCGTGGTTAGCGTCACCTTTCGCGAGTACCAGCGACGGCGGATTCTCTCCTTTATGAACCCCTGGGAAGATCCCCGCGGCGATGGATATCAATTAGTGCAAAGTTTACTGGCGATCGGTTCCGGGGGCCCGACGGGAACCGGCTACGGTCTCTCGCAACAGAAGTTATTTTACCTTCCCTTTCCCGATACCGACTTTATTTTCGCCGTTTTTTCGGAAGAATTCGGTTTTATCGGCGGGATACTACTGTTATTAATGCTTTTAATCTACGGGACCCTCGCCCTACGCGTGACGATCCTGTGCCGTCATCGGGTGAAACGGTTAGTAGCGCTCGGCTCGATGGTCGTTCTCATCGGTCAAGCCCTACTGAATATGGGCGTGGCTACCGGTTCCCTACCGACCACCGGATTACCGTTCCCCCTGTTCAGTTACGGGGGCAGTTCCAGTCTCGCCAGTCTTTTCCTCGCCGGTCTGCTAATTCGGGTCGCTAGAGAGGACAACGAGACGGAAAACGTTCCCAAGACACGAAAAAGACCACGAAACCTGACCGCTTGAGACGAAAGCACCTGAACTTGTCGATTTAAGCGAACTAGGGCGGGGAGGGAGAGGGAAAAAATAAATCTCAAAAAATTTTTTTCCGGGGTGATAGGTTCTGTTGTCAACGTGGGTAAGTTGTATCTAGGAAACAAATAACCCCCTACCACGGGACAGAAAACTATGAACTCTCAATTCCAATACAAGCTTCTGCAAACCTTAAACAAAAAAAATCGTGACAAAGGTTTCACCCTGATCGAACTGCTCGTCGTCGTCATCATCATCGGGGTTCTCGCCGCCATCGCCCTCCCCAACCTTCTCGGTCAGGTCGCTAAAGGCAGACAAGCCGAAGCTCGTAACAACCTCGGTACGATCAGCCGCGCCCAACAAGCCTACCGTTTGGAAAGTGGTTCTTTCGGTAATTTCTCGACCACTACCGCGAACAACCAACTGCCGGTTTCCGTAACGGGTCAATATTACGCGTATCCTGATACCAATACCGTAGGTACCGTAACTCCTCAAGCCGCTGTAACTAACGCTACCTCGATCGCCACGTATACGAACGATATTCGGGATTATTCCTCCGCCGTCGGTCAGAGTTCCGCCGGTGCTTTCTCTACCGTCATTTGCGAGACGAACGATCCCACGACCGCCGTTGTTAACGCGACCGTAACTAACGGTGTGGTTCAGGCTTGCGCGGCTAACAGTAAAGCGGTTAACTAGACATTTCCCGCGGATAGCTTAAGCGGTCTAGCTTACAAAAATAAATTTTACAGCTTGCGGAAGGGGAAAAGTATGGTTACTTTTCATTCCTTCCGCTTCCGATTTCGGGGTCGTCCCAATTTTTGGTCGGCTCGTTGTTGCATTCCTACTAGATAGGCTCGGATCAAATGAAGCGTTACGATCGGACATTTAACCGCATTCGACGAAGAAAATTCGAGGGCTTTACTTTAATTGAATTATTAGTAGTAATTATCATCCTCGGTATTCTCGCCGCTATCGCCCTACCCCAACTACTCGGGCAGGTCGCCAAAGGTAGACAGGCGGAAGCCCGGAACACTCTCGGGGCGATCAATCGCGCCCAGCAAGCCTACCGTTATGAAAACGGGGTTTTCGCTACTCTATCCGACTTACCAACGAAAATACCGACCAAGTTCTACAGACTTAACCAGGTGGGAGCCGCCGACGCGATTGGCTCCGCGTACACCGCGACTGCCGAGGCAGAATTCAATAACGATATCAAAAACTACGCGGGAGCGGCGGGACAGACCCCTTTGGGAACCTATACGGGGATTGTTTGCGAGGACGAAAACCCGTTAGATGATAATGTCGCTACCAGTAACACCGTTGGTGTACTGGCTTGTGTTAATGGCGTTCAAGTCAAGTAACGATTATGCTGAATTCTAAACCGCGTCTCGATGCCCCTTTATTCAAAACTCTCGGATTAATCGGTATTATCGGCGCGTTGATGATTCTCGTCATCGGATTGCAACAACCCAAGGTCAAGACGCTCACCCGCGAGAAAATATTAGAAAGAGATTATCAAAAAGAAAATCGCGTCGAACAGTTGCAGGTGGAACTCCTCAAAAATCTGCCCGCTTTCGGTTTTGATAATATGCTCGCCAACTGGGCGTTACTCCAGTTTATCCAGTATTACGGTGATGTGGACGCTCGCAAACAAACCAATTACAACCTGAGTCCCGATTTTCTCCAAGCGGTTGTCAAAAACGATCCCAAATTTACCCGAGCCTATATGTTAATGTCTATCGCCTCCTCGGTGAACGCGGGAAAGCCGGAGAGAACGATCGCTATCACGAACGAGGGGCTGAAAAAACTGACTCCCGATATTCCGGACGCTTACTATGTCTGGCTTTATAAAGGCGTGGACGAGTTATTATTTATGGGCGATATCGAGGCGGCCAAACATTCCAATGAAATGGCCGCGGAATGGGCGAAAATCGCGGGCGATTCTTTCATCGAAAAATCCGCCCGCGGTACGGTGCATTTTCTGTCCACCAACCCCGATAGTCGCGCGGCGCGGGTGGGCGCGTGGTTGCTCGTTTGGGCTAACAGCCAGAATGAAGAAACTCGGAAACTGGCGGCGGAAAATATTGAAAAATTAGGCGGGAAATTAGTGGTGGAGGGAAATAAACTCATCGCGATCCCGCCGAAGGATTCCGTTTCCGGCGGGAAATCCGGCGGGAAATAGATCCGGTATCGATCGAGATTCCCTAACCGATCTGACGGGCTAGGTCTTGGAACGCTTCCGTTTCTTGTAGGGCGATAAATCCCGCCTCGCTCTCCCAGTTGGCGATCGCTACCACGCGGGAACGATCGTCACTAAACTTCAATTTCGAGGCGATAAATCCCGAGCGAACCGGCATGACCTCGGTATACAGGTGTTGGATTTTCTCGATCGCCGTCTCCCGATTATCGACGGGAAGAACGAAAGTACGGGTGAAGGTGATCATCGATAGTTCGGTCGCGATAACAATACGGTGGGAGCGAGAAGAAAGAAAATTACGGTAGGGGAACTTCCACGGCCTCGGTCTCGACCTCGACGGGTTTTTCGGTTTTGGTGTCCGTTACCCCCTTGCGACGGTTACGATAGTCGAGAACCAGTCTCGTTAACTCGGTGGTCAGAAGAGTCACCACGATCCCGTCGTCGATCCAACCGATAATCGGGAAAACGTCGGGAGAAATATCGATCGGGCTGATAAGATAGGCGAGCGTTCCGAGAATGATTAACCAGCGATATTTAGGATGGCTAATTTTCCCTCTATACCAGTTGTAAAAAGATTCGACGATCGGTTGCATGGGGGGGTTCCTCGTTGACTTCACTTTCGATCTTGTCAGGTTTCCCCCGGAACGCGCGGTAGGGATCTCCCCCGACTCGGTAGGGTTTTCCGGTCGGATTCGCTCGGTTCGGGGGGGAGCGATCGAGAATCACCCGACCGGATTAACCCGAGAGAATTAGCGCGTGAGGTGGGAAAGATCGCCCCCGAGAGCGCGAGACCCGATCGCTAGGTTTTTTGCAGGAGTTTTCGATAGTCAAATACCCGGATCAGGGTTCCCTGTTTCGGCAGATCCGCTTTTCGCACCCGTAGGCGATCGTCCTGGATAACCCGCACGTTTTTATCCTTGACTAACTTGAGAAATTCGTCCACGGAAACCAGTTCGCAGGCCTGGGAATCGGCGGCGCCCGTGAAATACTGCGTCGGGATGGCGATCCGCGGTTGCAAGACCTCGATCGCCGCTTTGGCCTCTTCCGGAGTATAGTTTTTCGGCCCGCCCCCGACGGGAATCAGGGCGACATCGGGAACGCCGAGAAGAATTTTCTGATCCAGCCCGATGGGGGCCGCCGCGCCGCCGAGATGCACGATATTCATTCCCGCTTGCGACCAACGCCAGATGACGTTTTTGCCGAAACGTTTTCCTCCCTGTCGATCGTGGTCGATACTGATCCCCTGGATCTTGAAACCATCGATCTCGTAAGCGCCGGGTTCAAATAACACTTTCGGATTACCCGGTAGATTTTCCGCCGCCCCCTCGTCCCAGAGTTGACTGCTGATCAGCACTAGATCCGCCTCGACCCGCGGGAGACGGAATCCCGCCGTACACCCGATCGTCCGAAACGGATTGACTAAAATTCGTTTCCCGGACCCGGTGAACAAAAAGCAACTATGCCCCAACCACTGCACTAACAGGGAATTATCGGCTTTCGGGGCCGCGAGTACACCGGTCGCGCCCGTGGCTAGTAGACTCGTTCCCGCGTAGTAAATAAATTGTCGCCTTCTCATGGAAATAAATATCGATCGGGTAAAACAAGGGAATCGTGGGTGTGGGAGGCGGGAGCCAGGAGGCAGGAGGGAAGGGTAAATGGTGAAAGGGTAAAGGTGAAAGCATTAAGAAAGCTCTTTTCCCTTTTCCTAAAGCCCTTTTCCCTGAAAAATTCTCCCGTCCCCCCATCTCCCCGTCGCCCCATGTCCCCTCTATTTAGGAACTAGAGCGATCGTAAAAAGTTTCGTAAAAGCTCTTTGCCCTCGGTGGTGAGGATACTTTCCGGGTGGAATTGTACTCCCTGAACCCGCGGGTAGTCGCGATGGCGCACCCCCATCACCGTGCCGTCCTCTACCCACGCGGTAATCTCCAGGGTGTCGGGGAGGGTGGAGCGATCGATCACCAGACTATGGTAGCGGGTGGCGGTAAACGGATTCGTTAACCCCGCGAAAACGCCCGTATCGTTGTGGTAGATCTCGGAGGTTTTCCCGTGCATCAACACCGGCGCGGAGATCACGTCCCCCCCGAAAACCTGACCGATGCTCTGATGACCGAGACAAACCCCGAGAATCGGGAAACAGTGGCCGAGTTTCTCGATTAATGGTAGGGAAACGCCCGCGTCTTCCGGGCGACCGGGGCCGGGAGAGATGACGATGCCGTCGGGTTCGAGGTTTTTGATAGTTTCGATATCGATTTTATCGTTGCGATAAACCTCGATCGGGTTAGCAACGGGGAACTCTTCCGCTAATTCCCCCAAATACTGCACTAAATTGTAGGTAAAACTGTCGTAGTTGTCGATAACGATAATCAAGGGCGCTCTCCTTCCTCTGCCTCGATCGATTCCCTTTCATTCTACACGCCACGGCGATCGGGAAACGTCCCGATACAACCGTGCGGAATTCAAAAATTGTCCTGTGGTTAGGGAGTCAGGAGTCAGGAGTCAGGAGTCAGGAGGCAGGAGGCAGGAGGCAGGAGGCAGGAGTTAGGAGAAATAAGAAAGAATATTATAGCTAAAATTTTAGAAAACACCTATTTATCTTGTATAGTTCCAGTTTTTGAAGTTTTTAGACGATTCAAAACGAATCGCGCGAGATGTCTTTGGAAATCCCCCTGGCGAGATTTATGAATTTTTGTGACTAAAATATATTAAGAAACGTAAAGAGATCGATCGCTTTTTCTAATCTAGAGGGCGGTTCGATGGCAATTATCCCCTATCGCTACCCGATAACTATGGCTGTCACGCGTCTATTCATCAACCTTTTCAAGCCAAACCAGACCCCGGAATTCTGGAATCAGACCGCCTGGGCGATTCTGAGAGTCGCGGTCGGGATTATGATGATCCATAACGGTCTCGACAAACTCTCTAATATCGAGAGTTTCGCCACCGCTTACGTGTCGGTCATCGGTTTACCCTTCCCGATTTTCTTCAGCTACGTCGCCGCCTTTACCGAGCTAATCGGCGCACCGCTGGTGGCGATCGGATTTCTAACCCGTCCCGCCGCTTTCGGCTTATTTTCGACGATGTGCGTGGCCATGTACCACCATATCAAGGTAGCGGGGTTTAGTATTCCCTACCTCGAACTATCGTCGATTTACGCCGTCTGTTTCCTGTTTTTCCTCGTCAACGGCGCCGGACTTTTCTCTACCGACGCGCTGGTAACGTACTGGCTGGATAAATTCGCCCTGAGTCAGCGAGCGAGACAGGTGATGCTGTTGGAAAAATCGCTGAATCGTTCGATCTCCGAAACCGTGGAATCGTAAGTTTTGCTACTGAATATTGCCCGCGTTCCCATCTCGTCAGAGGTGGGATTTTTTGAAGCGTAGCGCGGTCTTTCCGGGGGCGAGAAGAGGCGAATATCGACCGATATTTTTCCATTTTTTTGTAAAATTCGCTGATTTACGAGAAATGGAATCAAAAAAGCGATCGATGAAGACATCGATCGCCACTCTACAACATTCAAACCACTAACTAGCTAACCGCGGCAGAAGCGAGAGCTTCCTTGAGGAGCGCCGCTTTATCGGTTTGCTCCCAGGGGAGGTCGAGATCGGTACGTCCGAAATGTCCGTAGGCGGCCACATCTTGGTAGAAGCGATCGCCCCGTTCGGCCGGTAGACCGCGGAGGTTAAACGTCTGGATGATGCCCGCGGGACGGAGTTCAAAATATTTTTCGACCAACTCCAGCAGAACATCGTCGGATACTTTCCCGGTTCCGAAGGTATCGATAAAGATACTCACCGGACGGGCGACCCCGATGGCGTAACCCGCTTGCAGTTCGCATTTCTCGGCCAGACCGGCGGCGACGATATTTTTCGCCACGTAACGGCAGGCGTAAGCGGCGGAGCGATCGACTTTCGTGGGATCTTTCCCGGAGAAAGCGCCGCCACCGTGACGGGAGTAACCGCCGTAGGTATCGACGATGATTTTCCGTCCGGTTAATCCCGCGTCGCCTTGGGGGCCGCCGATGACGAATTTACCGGTCGGGTTGACGAGATATTTGGTGTTCCCGTCGGGTTTAATGTCGATGTCGCTGAAAACCGGTTGTACGACCGCATCCCAGAGATCGCTTTTGATCTTCTGTTGGACGAGATCGTTATCGGTGATGTCGCCGATCGCCGCGTCGTGCTGGGTAGAGATTAAGATCGTATCGATCCCCACCGGACGACCATCTTCATAAATCACCGTCACCTGGGTTTTGCCGTCGGGACGGAGGTAGCCGAGTTCGCCAGTTTTGCGAACCGCCGCTAGACGACGGGACAGCCGGTGAGCCAAGCTAATCGGTAAGGGCATTAATTCCGGGGTCTCGTTGCAAGCGTACCCGAAAACGATCCCCTGGTCTCCCGCGCCGACTTTATCGAGTTCGTCATCGCTCAGTAAAACGCGGTTCTCCCGCGCGGAGCTAACTCCTTGAGAGATGTCGGGCGATTGTTCGTCGAGAGCGACTAAAACCGTGCAACTATTGGAGGAAAATCCGTTATCGGCATCGATATAACCGATTTCGGCGATTTTCTTGCGAACGAGACTCACGAAATTCACCTGCGCTTTCGAGGTGATCTCTCCGGTGATCAGTACCAGCCCCGTATTGACAACCACTTCAGCCGCTACACGACTGTGGTCATCCTGGGATAACAGGGCATCGAGGATGGTGTCCGAAATCTGGTCACAGATTTTATCGGGGTGTCCCTCGGTAACAGATTCGGAGGTAAACAGATAACGTTTCGTCAAGGCTTTTACCTCTTTACAAGATAGATTTCAAGATCCCTTAAGAATCTTTGATAATACAGTGTAACAGGGATGTCGTTCGGGTCAAGTCCCCGAGCGAGCCAATCGCGAGAAAATTCGATCGGCCGTCCCGGAAACGGCTTACGCGACGGGGTTTCGAGGAGATCGTCCGGCCGGGCGATGAATAGGTTGTAGGATGTGGGGACTCGGCGCGAGAGAGACGGGGTTTTCCCCTAGCCCCTACACGCGCCCCGAAGGAACCGATCGGGGAACTTTCCGTATTCCCTTTCGTCCGACAACAATCTATACTTTTTTTGATAAAGTCGATCGAACCTTCACGGACCGTCATCGATCGGCACGATCTCCAAAAGAAGAAACCGCCCGAACATCGTCCGGACGGAGTGTGGTGTGAGGAGTGAACGGAAACATTTGTCTCCGCTATTTCCATTGTAAGGGACAAGTCAGAAACTTGATAAGGTCTGGTGGGGGAGTTGTGAAAACTTCTCCTTTGCTTAAGGCTCGACCCGGAGGCGATCGATCCGGTTCCCGTCCGATGGTGTAGGCTGATAGTTACAGGCAGAAGGCAGAGGGCAGAAGGCAAGAGATAGTAGGCGGAAGGATCGATCGGGATTTCTTCGCCCCTCTACTTCCCGCCTCTTTACTCCCCACCCCTCCCCTTCCCGAATCTCTATCTTCTTACCGATGACAGTCCATCCCGACTATTTAGACCAACTCAACCCATCCCAACGGATCGCCGTCGAGCATAATCGGGGGCCGTTACTGGTCGTAGCCGGCGCGGGATCGGGAAAAACTAGCGCTCTCACCTATCGTATCGCCCACCTGATCCGTGTCCATCGCGTCGATCCGGAAAATATCCTCGCCGTCACCTTCACCAATAAAGCGGCGCGGGAAATGAAGGAACGGATCGAGAGAACTTTCGCGCGGGAACTCGCCGTGGAAAAACACGGCCAGCGCTTGGAATTATTGGGCGAGTACGAACAGAAAAAACTTATCTCTCACGTTTACCGAAATACTACAAAAAAGCTCTGGATCGGCACGTTTCATAGTCTCTGCGCTCGAATTCTCCGCTACGATATTAATAAATACCGCGACGAACAGGGTAGAACCTGGCAGAAGAATTTCTCGATTCTCGATGAATCGGACGTGCAGGGATTAATTAAAAATATCGCCACGAAACAATTAAATCTCGACGATAAAAAATTCGATCCCAAAAATATTCGCTACGCTATCAGCAACGCCAAAAACCTCGGATTAACTCCCGAAGAGTACGCGCGGGAAAATTCCCACTATCGCGGACGGGTGATCGCGGATGTATACAGAGAGTATCAAGCGCGGCTCGCGGAAAATAACGCCCTCGATTTCGACGATCTCATTCTGATCCCGGTGCGGCTTTTTCAACAGAATGAATCGATTCTCGGCTACTGGCACACGCAATTCAAGCATATTCTCGTCGATGAGTATCAGGATACGAACCGGATTCAGTACGAGTTAATCCGTCTGTTGGCGACGAACGGTGAAACGGATAAAAACGCTTGGGATTGGCGGGATCGATCGATCTTCGTGGTCGGTGACGCGGATCAGTCGATCTACAGTTTCCGGATGGCCGATTTCACGATTTTATTAAACTTTCAATCCGACTTCGGCGACGGTCTCCCGGATGACGATACCCGGACGATGGTGAAACTCCAGGAAAATTATCGATCGCGCGAGAATATCCTAGAAGCCGCCAATAAACTGATCGAACACAATACCCAACGGATCGATAAGGTTCTCGTTCCCACCCGCGGCGCGGGGGATAGTATCTATCTCTTTAAAGCCGACGATGAACGGGAAGAGGCGGATTTCGTCATCGATAAAATCCGACAGTTCGCGCAGGAAAACCCTGAGTTAAACTGGGGCGATTTCGCGATTCTCTACCGGATTAACGCGCAATCGCGACCGTTCGAGGACTGTTTAATTCGGAATAATATTCCCTACACGATCGTCGGCGGTTTTAAATTCTACGATCGACAGGAAATTAAAGACGCGATCGCTTATCTTCGGGCGATCGCCAACCCGGCCGACACGGTAAGTTTACTCCGGATCATCAACACCCCGCGTCGGGGCATCGGCAAAAGTTCGATCGAGAATTTGGTCAACGCCGCGCGGGAATTGGGGGTTCCGTTATGGGAGATTATCAGCGACGAGACTTCCGTGAACACGATCGCCGGCCGCGCCGCCAAATCGGTCAATAATCTAGCCGGAATCCTGCGGGAGTTTCAGGAGAAAATAGCCACCCTGTCCGCGAGCGAGATATTGAACCAGATCATGGAAGCTTCGGGCTACGTGGACGATTTAAAACGGCAGGGAACCGAGGAAGCGGATAACCGGATCGAAAATATCGTCGAACTGTATAACGCGGTCGTCCAGTTTCAGGAAGAGAACGAAGAAACCAGCCTCGCGGAATTCCTCGCCAATGCTAGTCTGGCTTCCGACCTCGACGATCTCAAAGAGGGACAGGAAAAAGTGTCCCTGATGACCCTACACTCCGCCAAAGGGTTAGAATTCCCGATCGTCTTTCTCGTCGGGCTAGAACAGGGCATTTTCCCCCATATCCGTAGTTTGAACGATCCGATGGCGATCGAGGAAGAACGCCGTCTCTGTTACGTCGGACTGACGCGGGCCCGCGAACAGCTATTTTTAACCCACGCTCGCGAGCGGTACGTCTGGGGGAACAAGGAAGCGAAAGTCCCCTCGCAATTCTTGCGGGAACTGCCGGAGGAGTTACTCGGCAGTAATCTCCCCGCGCGAAAACGCCGACAGGTGGCCGGTCAGGAGAGATCTATCGCTAGGGGGAAATCTGGAACTAGAGCCTGGTCGGTGGGCGATCGGGTGTTACACTCGGTTTTCGGCGAGGGAGAAGTGACCCATATCCTCGGTAGCGGGCGGAAAACGAGTCTAGCCGTTAAATTCGCGGGATTGGGGCAGAAAATCCTCGATCCTACCCTTGCCCCGATGGAACATATCGACTAGGATGTTATTCTACAAAGAGCGCGGGCGAGAGTTTTTCGGCTTCTTCTTCTCAGACTATCCTTATTTTAAGGATTTTAAACTTCCTGCCGCTAGATACAAACCGGGTAGCTTACCGCTTAGAATGGGAAATCGCGGCGATACTCAACCGTATATTCGGAATCAAACCCCTTGATTCTAAATACTTGTTGAGATCTCCCGGCGAGCTATCGAAGATTATCCGATAATATGAGCAACCGCTAGTCAGTCTGTTCAACCCGATAACTGTCTGTCTCGCCATGCCCTGTCCAACCTAAATGATAAGGATCGGTCACTATGGAATCAATGCAACCTACTGAAACCCAATCTCCGATTATTACAGATAAGCCGGGTTCCCTGAGCAAGCCCGCCAATAGCACCGAGCAGTTCTGGACGGAAACGGTCGAACCCATCTGGGATTCCGTTATGGCTTATCTGGCGAACGTTCCCGACTATATCGCGGGTTTCTTCTCCGGGTACAAGAAACCCCTGATCGTTCTCGGCGCGATCCTGGCCAGCTTCGTTACGGTTAAAGTTACCCTCGCCGTCCTCGATGCGATCGACGATATTCCCCTCCTCGCCCCCATCCTACAACTGATCGGCATTGTCTACACCGGCTGGTTCGTATGGCGCTATCTTCTCAAGGACGAGAGCCGTCGCGAGTTACTCGCCGAGATCGACGCGCTGAAGGCTCAAGTTTTTGGCAGTCACAACAATCCTCTGTAGAGTTTTTCAGGGATAATCGATAGGAGTTGAGAGCGCGTTTCTCAACTCCTTATATTTTTTCTAGACAATCTCTCTATACGCCGAATTTTTCTGGAAAATATTCGCGCGATTCAATGAATTTATATCTATCCGATCGCTGGGAAAAAAGACGGGTTAACCGATCGCTAACTTGTCGGGCGATCGCTGTTTCGGAAGAGAGAGCTTACTTCTCACCTCGCGGACGCGTTCTCTCGCGAATTCTAGCGATCGAAATTCGATCATTTCGCTCGATCGAGGGTGAATACTTTCCTAGTATCGCCAAACTCGCCCCGAAAGCGGGCGGAACTCACCGTAAAGAAATGTTTCTAGATCGTATCGGGATCGATGCCCATCTCCCGTAATTTTCGCGCTAATTTTTCCTTGGACTCTTGTTCCCGTTCCTTTTCCGAGATAGCCCGCTCTTTTTCTAGAAGAGCCTGTTCTTTTTCTAAAACAGCCCGTTCCTTTTCCAAGACAGCCTGTAAGCCGAATTCTCCAGGGGTCGGCACTAAATCGCCCGTCTCGGTGAAATAACGCAATTTTCCCTCGAATACTCCTAAATATAAGCCTAAGCACTCGCTCCGCAAATAGCCACGCTCATCGGGAGTAATCGCTTGATATTGACTGCCTTGGAGAGTGAATCCCTGAAATTCTAAACTTTCGGGATCGAACCAGAAATAATTCGGGGTTCGGAAGACGTTTTGATAGAGGTCTTTTTTCTTCGTTTTATCCACCCGCGCGGTAGAAATCGATAGAATTTCGACAATTACATCCGGGTATTTTCCCCCCTCTCCCCATACTACCCAACTTTTCCGGGGACGTTTTTCCGTATCGAGAACCACGAAAAAATCCGGGCCGAGGAAATCTCTTTTTTTCAATTGTTCCTCGTTATAGTAAATCGTGAGATTACCCGACGCGTAATAATCGTTTCTCTCGCGCCACAATAGTTCTAGGCTAGTCAGGAGAATAATAATCTGTTGTAGGTGTAAATCGCTTTCCAAGGGAGGTTCATCACTCCAGAGATCGGTAGGCGGACAGGTAATTTCCGAGGAGAGGTCTAGGGCTGTCATTATCTTTCCCCGCGACGATCGATATACAGGAATAGTAACAAAAAAAATCGATCGACCCGGAACGCGTCGCGAGCGTCGGAGCGATCGATCCCCGCCGGATCGATCGAGAATCTGTAGAATTGTAGCGGGTAACACGACGGGCGATCTCTTGGCATAGAATGGCTATGGCGCGTTAAAATCGGGGGATTGTCGTGAAGTCGCGATCGTTTTTTGCCGTTTTAGGAATTACCGTTCTTCTCCTGTTGGGAGTCGTCGCGGCCGGTTTCGGGTGGATACTCTCGAATAGTCCCCTCGCTCTCCTCAAGGGAGGGGTAATCCGGGAACCCGCGGCCGCGGTGTTCGTGTCCAAACAGGCCCCTTTAATGGTGTCCCTGCTGGTAAACCCGGAACGATTGGAATCCTTTAGCCAACTGATCGCGACCCCCGCGAACCGACGACGCACCCACCGCGAGATCCGCGATCTAGAAAAAAGCCTACTCGCGAACACGGGATTGAACTATCAAAAAGAGATTCAACCGTGGTTAGGGGAAGAGATCACCCTAGCGGTCACGTCTTTGGATTTCGATCGAGACGCGGCCAACGGGATTAAACCCGGCTATCTCCTCGTCATCGAGACCGAAGATAGCGAGCGCGCCAAAGAATTCCTGCAAGCTTCCTACTCGAAACAGGCGGTTTCCGGTCAATTCGACCTCGTTTTTGAACCCTATAAGGGGGTGAACCTGATCTATCAGCGTCCGCTCACCGAAGTGAATAATAATCGTTTCCTCGCCAGCGCGGTCATCGGCAATAAAGTCCTCTTCGCCAACAATATCAAGGTTCTGCGCGAGGCCGTCAATAACGTGCAGGTTCCCGACCTGAATTTACAGAATAGCCCCGCGTACCAGGAAGCCTTAAAAACCATCACCGAACCGCGTATCGGCGTGGTTTATACCAATATTCCCACTCTTTCCGCGTGGCTCGCCGGCCGATCGGTTCCCGAAACGCCGGAAGCGGTACAACGGTTAGCCACCGCGTTCACGATTAAATCGCGGGGATTGGTCGCCGAGACCGCGTTAATCGGGGTATCGGGGGGAGAAGATCGATCGCCGCTCCTGTCCGGGCCGGTGGGCGCGTTATCGTTTATCGACGGGGATAGTCTGCTGGTGGCCGCGAGTACCGATCTAAACCGCTTCTGGCAGGGAGTCGAGGGGGGATTAGAACCGGATAGTCCCCTGCAACAACTTGTAGGACAGCTTTTAACCCGTGTCCAAGAGCCGTTAGGGGTGAATTTGCCCGAAGAGGTTTTTAGCTGGGTTAAAGGCGAATATAGCCTGGCTCTCGTGCCGGGTTCCACGGGGGTCGAACCCGATTGGATCTTCGTGGCCGAACGGGTGGACGGGGTGGACGTGGACGGGGCGATCGCGCGTCTGGACGATCTCGCCAGAGCCAAGGGTTTCACGGTGGCCGAACTTCCCCTGCTCGATACTAAAGTGACCGCGTGGACGAAACTCACCACGAAAGCCACCGACGGCAGAGCGAGTTTAAATACCATCGTCCGGGGAGCGCGTACCCGCGTCGATAACTACGAGATTATCGCCAGTTCGATCGAGGCCCTATCGCGCGCGTTATCCCCGGACAGAAAGCCTTTAGTGGAGAGCGAGAAATTCCAACAGGCGATCTCGGCTTTACCGACGGATAACGACGGCTATTTCTATATCGATTGGCAAAAATCGCGACCGGCGATCGAGGAGAAACTCCCGATCGTGCAAGTATTAGAGTTCGCGGTCAAACCTTTCTTTAATAATCTCCGTTCCCTGACGATCGGTTCGCGGGGTAGCGAGAACAGCGTCCGTCGGGGAACGATTTTCTTTAACCTAGGAGTGCGGTCTTAGAAGGCAGGAGTCAGGAGTCAGGAGGCAGGAGATAAAAGGCAATAGGCAATAGGCAATAGGCAATAGGCAGGAGCTAGGAGGGCAATAGTTCTATCTGATCCTTTCGCTCCCCCGTCTCCCCATCTCCCCATCTCCCCATCCCCCTATCTCCCGACCCATCACCTCAAGTCTCGGTAAAGGGTTTCGGTCGGCCGGGTTTCAGGAAAGGAGGGGGGCCGGCCGGGGTCGATCGAGCTTCACCGTCCGGTCTCGGCGTGTAAGATCTATCTCCAGGGGGACGACGATTTCTATCGAAGGGTTTTTTAAAGCCACCGCCTCGCATCGGTTTTTTCTTGCTGGCGAAACCGAGATCGAGTCCCTCGCGAATGGTGAGCGCGTCGCCTTTTAGCTGTACCTGAAAATCCCAGAAACGGCTGACCGGCTTACTGGGTAGGGTTCCTTTGAGTTTGAGTTTAAAAAACTTCGGTTTCTCGCCTTCCGCTTTCGGGGATTGCCGGATCTTCACGATCACCGATTGGCTGTCCCGCTCGGTAAAGATCACCTCGCCGCGGATGGAAAAATAGCCCGCGTGGACCGTCTGGCCGGGATTTATGTCCTCGTCTTTCTTGAGCGTTTCCGGTTCCCACACGCCGACGATCTGGACGTGGAGCGCGTCGTTTTCCTGGCGGGTGCGCGGGTAAACGACCCAGAGGTGGGGTTTTTCCAGGTCGAGATGGTTTTTCACCAAACTGATCACGCGTCCCAAAACCACGGAATCGATGAGCGTACCATCCTCGGTGAGAATATTACCTTTGGTTAATTGGTCTTCCGATCGCTGGTAGGTTCCTTGGACGAGGCCGATCGCCCGATACTGACGGGGATGGCTCGGGGGCGGGATCGGTTGGTTCCGTTCGGCTTCGTCGGCGGTTTCCGATCCCACGGCAGGTTCGTCCGGGACGGGGGGTTCGGGAATCGAGGATTCAACGGGAATCGGCATAGTTTCCGATTCGGAGATCGGTTCGGTTTTCGGTGATTCGGTAGACCGATTCACGGGACGGTTCATATCACACTCCTAGCGGCGGAGACACACGGTAAATTAATGTAACAGATCGATGATAGGTCAAAAGAGCGATCGAGGAAGTTACAATAGCCCTGAAGGGCGAGCGAGGCAACGCTCGATCGAACCCTCCGATCCTATTATCTTTCACGCTTCTATTCTGTCAAAACCCTTTCGAGTGTTGACCGTTTGCCCATTGTACTCAATAAAGAGCGGGGAAACCGATCGATCTGTTCCCGAGTTCCCGCTCGATCGAGTTTTTTCTGCCTCTGTGTTCTCCCCCCGTCTATGAAAGCTTATTCTTCCAGCCGTCGCTGGTTATCCGTCGGTCTGATCGTAATGTTGTTCGCGCTGGTATCTTTCTCGATGATGCCCCTGCTGACATCGATTCTCCAGACCACCCGTTCCGAGAGCGGTGTTTCCGTTTCCGCCGCTCTACAGCAGGAGTTAGAGAGTCGGGCGACCGGCTATCAAATGGTCCTCGAACGCGAGCCGGATAATCCGAACGCCCTCCGGGGATTACTAGAGACGAGATTACAACAGGGCGATCTGCGAAAAGCGATCGAACCCCTGGAAAAGTTAGCCCGTCTGAACCCGCGTACTAGCGATTACCTTCTGCTGTTGGCACAGGCGAAACAACAGGTGGGAGACTACGAGGGAGCGATCGGCGATTATCGCGCGCTATTGGCTTCCGATCCGGGAGATACGCGGGCGTTACAGGGATTTACCGGTCTGTTAACGAGTCAGAATCGTTCGATCGAGGCGATTAGCGTCATCAAGGATACCCTCGATCGGGCCCGGAGAGCGACCGCCAATCCCGACGATCCCGCGGGCGCGATCGATGTGGTTTCCGTGGAATTATTACTCGGAAAACTTTATTTCGATCGCAAGGACTACACGGAGGCGATCCAAGTGTACGATCGGGCCGGGGAACTCGATAAAAACGACTTCCGGCCGCTCCTCGGTAAAGCGATCGTTCTCCGCGAACAGGGCAAAACCGCCGAAGCGCAACCCCTCTTTCAAGAAGCCCTAGCCCGCGCCCCCGTTCAATACCGCGAGGATATTAAAACCCTAGCCACCCCGAAACCCCCCGCGAACCCTCCGGCCAACAACGCGCCGAATAGCGGCCAGCCGTCAGCCGTAAACAAATAACCTTCCAAGTTTAACATTCGTCCTCCGAGGCTCAACGCTCGTCCTCCGAGGCTCAACATTCGTCCCCCGAGGCCCCCGAGGCTCAACATTCGTCCCCCGAGGCTCAACATTCGTCCCCCGAAGTTCAACATTCGTCCTCCGAGGCTCAACATTCGTCCCCCGAGGCTCAAATCCCGATAAACTGTAATCTAAACGCTGAAAGCTGATAGCTGAAAGCTAATAGCCCCGATTCCCCGATACCTACATGAGCGATCGACCCGAACCGGAAATTCTCCCCTCGATCGAGAATGCCGATACCCGCGAGGAATTCAACGGAAAACGGAATTCCCGCGATAGCGATCTCGCCCCGGCTTCGAGCGATTATATTTCCTCGTTATCGTCGCGCGATCCCGTCCGGCGCCGGCTTCTGACGTTACAGGAAATTCAAACGACCAGCCCGTGGATCTTACTCGTCGCGTTAGGGATAATGTTCGCCGGACTGCGATTCGGGATCGATTGGTTGGGGTTTTCCGGGGCGTTAGTCGCCCTCTTACTGTCTTTACAGATCGTTTTACCCTCGATCGTCTCTTGGCTCACCCGTTTTCTTACCCCCTCGGAACGAAGGAGCGCGTTCGGCTTTGCCGTCCTCCTGATCTCGATCGCCGGACTCGCGAAATATTTCGGGGTGTACCGTCGCATCCTCCTATGGTTAGAAACTTTTAAATACGATGAATTCGGATCTTGGGCGGAATGGGTGGGGGCCTTGGGACAGATCATGATCGCCGTGTTAGCGGTATACGTCGCCTGGCAACAGTACGTGATTTCCAAAGATCTCACCATCCAGCAGAACCGGATCACCCAACAACAGACGATCGATGCCTATTTTCAGGGAATCTCCGACCTCGCGCTCGATGACGAGGGATTTTTAGAAGATTGGCCCCAGGAAAGAGCGATCGCCGAGGGACGCACGGCCTCGATCCTCAGTAGCGTGGACGCGGCGGGAAAGGCGAAAATCCTCCGATTTTTAAGCCAATCCAAGTTACTAACGCCCATCAAACGCGATCGCTATCTCGGAAGACCGATTCTCAACGGGGAGGGAGGATACGCGGAAGATCGGATGGCGGGAGTGCGGGTAGTGCAATTGGGAGTCATGTTAGCCGGCGCGGATCTGTCGGGGCAGGATTTACGCTGGACGGATCTTAGTGATGCCAATATGGTGCGCGCCGATTTGAGTTACGGGGATCTCGTCAAAGCGAATCTATCCAGGACGATTCTTTACGAGGCCAATTTAAAAGGAGCGGATATTAAGGGGGCGCGTTTTTTCTACGGTTCGGTAGAAAATGCCAGTCCCCGCAGTCGTACCATCCCCCCGGATTTCGAGACGGGAGCGTGTACCGGCGCGGTGGTAGAAAACGCCAATTTCTCCGGGGTGAAAAATATGAGCGAGGAACAGCGCTGTTACTGTTGCCAGTGGGGGGGCGAAAAAACCCGCGCCACCATTCCGGGAGGATGCGAGGGCATTCCGAATCGATTGGGACGATAATGGCGAGCGGTAGGGTGTGTCGATCGCCCCGCGCGCGGAATCCTCTACAGGAAGCTCGGCGAGCGATCGGAGATCTAAATCTCTGTAGGAACGGGTAAAAGGTTAACTCTCCGGCGCGATCTCTTCCGCGAGGAAACTTGTTAAGCTAAGACAGGGATGGAGAGTCATCCTAGAGGCGATCGCTAAAGGAATCTATTGATGAAAATTAAAATCAAAAATCTGGGGCCTATCAAACAAGCCGAATTTTCTCTCGGCGACCTAACCATTATTTGCGGTGGTAATAACACGGGAAAAACCTATGCCACTTACGCCTTATTTGGCTTTTTATCTACTTGGCGGCGCTTTGTATCAATCAAAATCGATGAGGATAAAATCAGAGAATTGCTGGCAGAAGGCGTGATCCGCTTAGATATACAAGAATACGTCAAAAATCTCGATCGGATCGTCGCTCAAGGTTGTCAAGAATATATCCTGCAATTACCAGAAAAAATTTTAGCTTCATCGGCTGAATATTTTAAAGATACCGATTTTCAAGTAGTGTTAGATACCTCGGAAATTCAATTACCCGAAACTTTCGATCGGACTTTAAGCACAAGAGACATGGAAGTATTTTCCATTATCAAAAATCAAAAAAGTACCGACATTATTGTTACTTTTTTAGAAGAAAAAGAAAAGACAAAAATCCCCGATGAACTTCTTAAAACAATTATCTCTGAAGCTCTAAAAGATATTATTTTTACTCGATTTTTTCCCCGTCCTTTTATTGCCAGCGTGGAGCGAACCGGTGCCGTAATTTTTCGTAAAGAGCTAGATTTCGCTCGTAATCGACTCCTGAAAGAGATGGCGAAAGTCGAGAAAGAGTTCGATCCGATGGAACTTTTTTTTAAAGAATATAATGATTACGCGTTGCCGATCGAAAAAAATGTAGACTTTACTAGAAAATTAGAAACTATTGCTAAAAAAAATAGTATAATTCACGAGAAATACCCTGACATTCTGAACGACTTTACCGATATAATTGGCGGAGAATACACGGTTACTCGCGATGACGAAATTCATTATATACCAAAAGGAAAAAAAATAAAACTTTCTATGGGTGAAAGTTCTAGTGCCGTGCGTTCACTTCTGGATATCGGATTTTATTTAAGACATGAAGCGCGACTGGGAGATCTATTAATAGTAGATGAACCAGAATTAAATTTACACCCGGAAAATCAGCGTCGCATGGCTAGACTTTTCGCTCGTCTAGTTAACATCGGCATTAAAGTTTTTATCACTACCCATAGTGATTATATTATCAAAGAGCTAAATACCCTAATCATGCTCAATCATGATAAACCCCATCTGAAAAGAATCGCCGAACGAGAAGGCTATCGCGCGGAGGAATTACTCTCCGCGGATAAAGTTAAAGTTTATGTCGCGGAAGAGGCACCGGTAAAATTAGAAGGGAAGACACGAAAAACGAAAGTTCTAACCCTTGTCCAGGCCAAGATCGATCCAGAATTAGGGATTGAAGTAAGTAGTTTTGATAAAACGATCGAAACTATGAACCGTATTCAGAGTGAAATCGTCTGGGGTGAGGATTGATGTCTGATATCGATATTCTACAAGAGATGCTCAAGGATGCCGCCAAGGAAAAACTGGAACTTCAACAGGAAGGAACCCATTCAAAATACTCGGTAACACTCAAAGAACCGCAATCTGATTATTCTGTAACGATCGCGGATCTCCCGGAAAATACTATCGTGATCAAGGTAGAGTCTTTCAAAAGACCCAGAGAAATTTTTCAAGGCTCGAAAGGAGAGTGTAAACTCGCAGATTTCGTTATTATAAGCGATACTGGCATCGGCAAAATAATTGTTTGTATTGAAATGAAGAGAAATAAAGGAAACCTTAAAGATATTAGTCTGCAACTCACCGGTGCGAGATGTCTCATCGATTATTGTCAGAAAATTGGTAAGGCATTTTGGAACAGAGATAGTTTTCTGGGGAATTATCAAACTCGTTTCGTTAGTATTGGCCGTATTCCAATTCAAAAAACAACAACCTCTCGACAGAAAAGCCGTGGTAAAAGGTCAGAATCAAAAAAATTTTATGATCGACCAAATGAACCGCTAAAAATTGATGGGGAAAGATATTTACAATTTAATGAATTACTCGAAAGGCTAAATTTTACTTAGGGCTAATAAAGTAGCCAAGTGAACGCAACATACACACCCTGAAAATTACTTTTTTTAGAGACGATACGCTGGCAGATGGAAGACGTTTATCGATCGCTATTTCTCCGTGTACCAGCAGTCAAAAACCCGCGCTCACGGTTGTTAATCGGGGGAAGATCGATCGATCGCCCCCTTCTCAGCCATAATATTCGCCTTAATTTTGACCCGAAAAGCGCGCGATTCAGAGTGATATTATTACCGAATCCCCGAGGGTAACGCTCTCGATTCTTCGATAATCTCTACCGGTTTCGGCGCGTCTAACTCCAGAACTAGATAACGGATGAAACGCGCGATCGCTTTCTGGGCCAATCCCTCCGCGATCTGTTGTCCCATTAGATGGGTTTCCGGTTTAACGATTAATTTCGCGGTCGCGGTGATCACCCGCGTCGAATCGAATCCCCGCGTTTGTTGCAGGATGCCCCAAATATTGCGGAGATGTTCCATTGTTTTCGCATCCTCGCGGAATTCCGCGGGGGTTTCCTGTACCGCGAGTCCCACCTGTTCCCGTAGGGTTCCGGTAAGGTTAAACCATGTCCGACGACCGAAACTATCGAGCGCGTTGACTAATTCATTGACTAACTTCTCGCGGATAAATATACCTCGATCGGAAAAGAGAAAATCGATCCCCTGATCCAGTACCGTATCGAAGTTGTAATCGCTAGAATCTTTCGCGTTCCGTAAGAGATTCTCTAACCGATTCCAACGGAAACTACCGTCTTTAAACAACAGATCCTTTAACGATGTCCGTAATTCGGGAGAGGAATCGGTTAACAGACGTTTGGCGATATAGGGATAGGCTTTGCTGAGAACCTTGAAATGGGGGTCGATACCGATCGCTATCCCCTCCAACGTTACCATCGATCGAATGATCAACGCGTAATACGCCGGAACTCGGAACGGAAACTCGTACATCATCTCCGACATTTTATCGGTGATGCTCTTAAAGTTTAACTCCGCCACGCTCGCCCCTAACGCGTTGCCGAAAACCTCCGCGAACGCGGGAACGATCGGCGCCAAATCCGTGGTCGGCGTTAAAAAGTCTAATTTCACGTAATCCCGCGCTAAAGCCTCGAAATCGCGGTTTACCAAATGCACTACCGCCTCGATCAAGCCGTAGCGTTGATAGGGTTGAATATTACTCATCATCCCGAAATCGAGATAGGCTAACTTCCCGTCGGGAGTCGCCAACAGATTACCGGGATGAGGATCGGCATGAAAAAAGCCGTGTTCGAGAAGTTGACGCAGGGAACACTGTACCCCCACATCGACGAGATGGGTAGCGTCGATTCCCTTCGCTTGAATTTCCTGAATATTGGTTAATTTCGTCCCCTCTACCCACTCCATCGTTAACACGCGCCGTCCCGTGTATTGCCAATAAATTTTCGGGATGTAGATTTCGGGGATATGTCCGTATAGTTTCGCGAATTTCTCCGCGTTCTGTCCCTCGTGACAGTAATTAATTTCCTCGAAAATGCGGCCGGCGAGTTCGTCGGTGATAGCGACCAGATCCGATCGAACCCGTTTGACATTCTTCTGTACCCACAGCGCCAAACGTCGCATCAGATAGACATCTAGCGTGATCCGACGGATCAGATCGGGACGCTGAACCTTAACGGCGACCTTTTCCCCCGTTTTCAATTTTCCCTTATATACCTGTCCCAAAGACGCGGCGGCGATCGGATCGGGAGAGAGTTCCGCGTAAATTTCCTCGGGAGAATAGCCTAATTCCTCCTCGATAAAGCGGTAGGCGATCTCGTTGGGGAAAGAGGGGATCTGATCCTGTAAGGTGGTTAATTCGTTTAAATACAGGGGGGGAACGAGATCCGGACGGGTGGACAGCGCCTGACCGATTTTAATGTAGGTCGGCCCCAGTCCCGTTAACAGTTCCCGCAGTTGTACGGCGCGTCGGATCTCGTTTTTCGGCGATTTGCCCAGCAGTTTATCCCACCATAACCCCAGCGTGAAGGAAAGAACCGGTAGGGCGATGGCGATCATCCTTCCCAAGACCGCGAAAGGACGTTGCCGATAGTATTCCTCGATCGCTACCGGATTGTACCGCCAACTCTCGGGCGCGCTATCGTCCACGGGGCCGATATCCTCGATATGTTCCTCGGGAATATGCAGGGGTTGAACGTCGTCGGTAATCGCCGGGGAAATCTCGATCGCTTCGGAAATGATCAGTTCGGGCATGGGAAATCTGGGGGACGGGGACTTTGTAAACTATTGTAACAAGATCGGGAGGCGCGCCTAGTCCCGCTCAAGTGACATTATTTCCATGCTACGCGTCCGCGGGAATTTTCCGGGGTGAGGTTAACTGAACCTTTGTAGGGGGGGTAAAAAAAGGAAATGGCTACTCTTTACACAAGCGTAGCCATGTGACCGCTCAATCTCAGAGACTACGTTAATATCTTTCCCGCGAACGCCGGAAAAAGTAGCATAGCGTCCGAGCGGATCGGCCGGGGAAACCGGTTAGCTTACCGAGCTTTTCCTTATCTGTCGCAGTCGATCGAACAGGAGGGCGACTTTTTCCAGGTCTTTATCCCCCGGCGATCGCTCGACCCCGCTAGAGAGATCGATCCCGTTCGGGGACAGACGGGTTAACGCGTCGGTCAGATTATCGGGAGTCAGTCCCCCGGCGAGAAACCAGGGGATCGGCGGACTAAATCGGGCGATCGATTCCCAATCGAGCGTTTTTCCCGTCCCCCCGTGTAAACTCGGGTGATAGGCATCGAAGAGCAGGGTATCCACCCGATCGAAGTACCCGCGGGCCCTCTCTAACGTTTCCCCGTCCTTAACCCGCAAAGCCTTCAAAATCTCGATACCCGGCAGTAAATCCCGCAAACGGGCGCAAAAATCGGGAGATTCTTCCCCGTGTAACTGTACCCCCGTCAATCCGGCCCGCGTGACCGTTTTGCGAATTTCGCCCGGATCTTCATTGACAAAAACGCCGATATAGTGTATGGGGCGGGAAATGGCGGTCACGATCGAGGCGATCGATTCGGGAGTCACGTACCGGGGGGAAGAGGGAGCGAGAATAAATCCCAGCGCGGTCGCCCCGAGATCGGCGATCGCCATTCCCTGCTCGGGGCGAGTGATGCCGCAAATTTTAACCCGCATAGAAGAGATCCGTTCGCGAAACGTTACAAGAACTGTTAAGTATTCAAAACAAACCCTCGATCGAGGTCGGGAGGTTTCTATAATGCCTTGTGTTTATAAAAGCTTATCAAGAAGGGAGTTAATTATGATGCACTCATCCGTACTGTTCGCGGTCGCCCAAACCACCCCCTGGAATTTTTCCGTCGCTCTCGTCATGATTCTCGCCAATCTCGTGGCGATCGCGATCGGTTACTTCGCTATCCAGAACCCCGGTACGGGCCCGAGTTTACCCGTTCCCCAACTGGCCTCGCGGAAAAGCTTCGGTCTTCCCGAACTGTTAGCGACGATGAGTTTCGGGCATATTCTCGGCGCGGGCCTGGTATTGGGCCTCGCGAACGCGGGTATCCTCTAAACGGTAGGTGTCGGGGATGGGGGGTAAGGGAGAAACCGGAGGTGAGGGAGAAAATAGCGATTCCTTACTTAATATATTCAGAATTTTGATGATTTCCCCATCTTCCCGGCCCTCCCCGTCTCCCCATCCCCCCATTCTCCCCATCCCCCCACTCCCCATCTTCCTATCTCCCCATCTCCCCGCTCCTCTCCTCGATTTCCATATCCTTACGGAATAGGATTAAATAAGTAAAGAAGTCCCCCCGATCGAGTGGGGTCGATCGAACCCGATACTCTCAAGACGATCGAGGTAGCCGTGATCACGTTAACGCTCTTGCATCCCAATCAAGCGACCCCCCTACAACACTGGACATTTGACGAAGAATCGGTAATTCGGATCGGGCGAGCGACGGATAATAACGTGGTTCTCTATAGCGCCGTTGTCTCCAGACGACACGTAGAGATCCGTCGCGGTGATTCGGAATGGGAGTTAGAGAGTCTGGGGGCCAACGGAACTTTCATGAATGGTAAGGCCATCTCGAAAGTGCCGGTCGTCGATGGTATGGTTATCCGTTTAGCGAGTTCCGGCCCGCGGATTCAAATTCGTCTCATTCCCGATGATGTCAGTCCGCGACTGTCGATCGAGCGGCTCGACTCCGACACGCCGGACGGGCCGAAGTACCCCGATAAAGAAACGATCGTCACCTAATGGATGAGTGCGGCTAGAGAAAGGCGAGGAAGTTTTCGGGACAAGAGAAAGGGAAAGAGGGGAAAGGGAAAAGGGGAAAGACTACTTTTCACCCCTTCCTCTTCCCCTCTCATCTCCCGATGTCCTCACCCGTCCTAACTTTAAATTTTTATAAATGTTTCCCGAACGAGGGAAGAAAATGTAAAAATAGATACAGAATAAAATTCTGATTTTCGCAACTGTCTTCTGTCTTCGGGCGATCGCCGGACGGGAAGAGAGCGGGAGCTAGATCGAGTGAATAACGACTTTAAATTATTGCAGGGAGTTGGGTGATATGCGAATGACTTATCGAGGGGTAACTTACGAACGGGATTCTACCCCTCTAGAAATGCTAGAAGGAGAGAACGCGGGTAAGTATCGTGGAAATGACTGGAAATATCGTTATCCCCGACATATTCCCCAGTTAGAACCGAAAATATACCGGCAGTATCGCGGGGTGAGTTATAGTACCCGTCCCGTGGTGGCCGGCGAGGGCGTGGAAGTGCCGAAACTCGCCTGTCCTCTCCCGGCCACTCGACCGGTCTCGATCGAGCGGGAATGGCTATCCACCGTCCATCTCGACAACATTCGCCGTCGTCTGGAACGTCGTTTACAGATCGCCCAAGAAAACGGGGACGAGAATCTAGTGGAACTTCTGAAAAAAGAATCGCGAGATCTCGCCTTACACGAATAGGCTCGCGATAACACCTTTTTCCGCCCTCGATCGTCGGTGATCGGGGGCGATTTTTTTCGAGAGAAAATGGCGGATTAGTCGGATAAGTCACCGGGGATCGTCTATAATACCTTGTCGTTTTCTGCCATAGCGAACCCGAATGTTTGACTGTATTATTATCGGTGCCGGCCCGGCGGGCGCGGCGGCGGGTTATCACCTCGCCAAGAAGGGACGATCGGTTCTCGTCCTCGATAAGACGGGATTCCCCCGCTATAAACCCTGCGGGGGTGGGGTTTCCCCGGCGATCGGCAAATGGTTCGATTTTGACTTTACCCCGGCTGTCGAGAATACGGTCACGCGAGTTCGCTTTACCTGGAAACAGGGCGACCCCGTGACGACCGATTTAACGGTAGCCGAGCCGATGTGGATGGTCCGACGGGATCGTTTCGATGATTTTCTCTGTCAGCGCGCGATCGAGGCGGGCGCGACGATTAAAGACAAAACCGAGGTCACGGGAATCGATTTCCGCGGCGATCGTTGGGAGGTCAAAACCGCCGGCGAGACTTTCTCGGGAAAATATCTGATCGCGGCCGACGGGGTGACGGGAAACGCGGCCCGGTGGCTGGGATTGAATCTCAAATCGGAGGCGCTGGGGGCGACTTTAGAAATCACTACCCCCGTCAGCGGCGATCGACTGCGTACCGCCGAATTCGACTTCGGTTCCCTGAAAAACGGCTATATCTGGACCTTTCCCAAACCCGACGGCTACACTATTAGCGGCGGCTGTTTCAAGGGAAAAATCAAGTCCGAGGAGTTGAAAAAACAACTGTTAGATTATGCCGCTCGATCGGGCTTGAATACGGCAGAATATCGTTACACCGAGTATCCCCTGCTGTTGTGGAAAGATAACGCGACCCTACACGCGAAAAACGCCCTGATCGCGGGAGAGGCGGCGGGAATCGTCGATCCGCTGATCGGCGAGGGAGTGCGTCCGTCGATCCTGACGGGAGTGAAAGCCGCGGAGGCGATCGATCGCGCCCTCGCCGGAGACACTCAGGCACTCGCCCGTTATAGCCAGATTATTCGAGAGGAATGGGGCGAGGATATGGCACTCGCGGGTAAATTAGCGGGAATGTTCTACCAATTCCCCCAGATCGCCTATAAAGTGGCGGTCAAACGTCCGGTCTCCGGGCAGTTGATGGGACGGATTCTCGCCGGGGAATTACGCTACCGCGACGTTACCGAATGGGCGATCGCCCAACTGAAAAAACGCCTACTTCCCGGTTTCGGCTAACACTTCCCGGACGAGATCGGGCGTTACCCGGTCCGTGATCTCGACCGTACCGATCGAGGTGGGCAGAATAAAACGAACTTTGCCCGCTTTTACCTTTTTATCGGTGGTTAACGTGTCTAGCACTTCCCCGACATCGAGCGGGGGGATACGGGTTTCCAGTCCGGCTTTACGGATCAGGGCGTTCTGTCTTCGCGCCTCCTCCTCCGTCCACAGTCCCAGTCGGACGGCGATCGCTCCCGCCGCGACCATGCCCATCCCTACCGCCTCGCCGTGATTGATCGCGCTATAGCCGGTCAGACTCTCGATCGCGTGGGCGATCGTGTGACCGTAGTTTAAAATCGCCCGCAATCCCGATTCTTTTTCGTCCTCACTTACCACATCCGCCTTCGCTTGACAAGATCTTGTAATAATTGTTTGTAATAATTCTCTGTCGAGATCGGTAAAGCGATCGAGTTTCGGGGCCGCTTCCAGGCGATCGAACAGATCCGCGTCGCGAATCACGCCGTATTTAATCACTTCCGCCATTCCCGCGCGGAATTCCCGTTCCGGTAGCGTTTTTAGTACCGCGGGGTCGATGAGAACGAGTCGCGGTTGATAGAAAGCGCCGATCAGATTTTTGCCGCGCGGGTGATTGACTCCCGTTTTCCCGCCGATCGAAGCGTCCACCATCGCGAGTAAACTGGTGGGAACCTGAACGAAATGGATTCCCCGTAACCAGGTGGCGGCCGCGAATCCGGTCATATCGCCGATCACGCCCCCTCCCAGCGCTACCATCGTCGAGGAGCGCTCCAGACGGCGATCGAGCGCGGTATCGTAGATCCGTTCGATCGATTCCAGGGTTTTATAATTCTCTCCCGCGGGGATTAAATGATAGGAAACGTCGAAACCCGCTTTTTCTAGGGAATAGAGGGCGATTTTGCCGTAATAATCGAAAATATCGGGATTGGAAACGAGAAGAACCTTTTTTCCCAACTTGAGCGAACCCATTCTCGTACCGAGTTCGGCCAGACCTCCCGACTCGATAAGGATGTCGTAGGATCGATCGGGAAGGGTAACGGGAATGCGGGTCAACATGAAGGGTAAGGAGCGATCGGGACAAGTTCGATCGTAACACGACCGGCTCGCGACCGTCAGGAGGAGGCAGAAACCTGTAGGGTGGATTAGCGAAGCGTAATCCACCGAAAAGCTTGTAAATCACACTAATTCTTGATTTTTTAGAGAATCGAAAAGGAATTCCGCGAGAAGTCTGATCGCCACCGATCGATATAGCCGGTAAAAGATATTTATAGGCTAATCGCTACCCGTGGGGATGATAGATCACCTCGTTGTGTAACGGTTCCCCCTTTTCAAAATCGGTGATATTGGTTAGCGTCGTGGTGGCGATCGCTTCCAGTGCCTCGCGGGTAAAAAATCCCTGATGCGCGGTGACGATCACGTTGGAAAACGATTGTAATAATTGGAACGTGTCATCCTGAATGATCGTGTCCGAGAGATCTTCAAAAAATAGATCGTCTTCCTTCTCGTAGACATCGATGCCTAAATAGCCGATTTTTCCCGACTTAATGCCCTCGATCGCCGCGACCGTATCGATTAACGCGCCGCGACTGGTATTAATCAGCATTACCCCCGGTTTCATTCGCGAGATCGTTTCCGCGTTGATTAAATAATGGGTGCTAGGGAGAAGGGGACAATGGAGCGAGATAATATCGGAATTGGCGAGAAGTTCGGGCAGATCGACGTATTTCGCGGTCTCGATCGCCGTGAATCGATCGTTCGGATAGGCATCGTATCCCAACAGGGAACAACCGAACCCGCGCATAATATTGGCGAATACCGTCCCGATCTTACCCGTTCCGACCACGCCCACGGTACGACCGTAGAGATCGAATCCGAGCAAACCCTCTAGCGAAAAATTATCGTCCCGTACCCGGTTATAGGCTTTATGGATTTTCCGGTTGAGCGTCAACACCAGCGCGACCGCGTGTTCCGCGACCGAGTAGGGAGAATAGGCCGGGACGCGCGCCACTTTAATGCCTAGTTCGGTCGCGCGTTGTAAATCCACGTTATTATACCCGGCCGCTCGCAAGGTTAAGAGACGGGTTCCGTGTTTGGCGAGAATCTCCAATACGGCCGCGTCGGCGATATCGTTGACGAAGATACAGACCGCGGGATAACCTTCGGCCAAGATAGCGGTATCTTTATTAAGCTGAACGTCGAAGAAGGTGAATTCATGCCCGTAATGGACGTTAGCCGCCTCTAGAGACTGGCGATCGTAGCCTTTGGTACTGAAACAAGCGACTTTCATGGGAGATCTTCCAGGGGATTCGGGGACAAACGATCGATCCGGGATAGAAACCGGGATCACTGGAATTTAAAAACAGAAAAGGAATTTTTAGCAATTTTAAACGATTTTTCGCGAGTTTACCCCACCGTTTCCCCGCTGATACGGGAAATCGCGATCCGATCGCGCGGGCTACCGAACCGGGGTGTCACGATCGACCACTTCTTCTAAGATACAAGGGGATAGCGAGAGCGATGTTTTCTAGACTCCGAAGCGCGATTCCTTTTTCGTTAACCACGCGAGAATTTTTCAATTTCCCGAGAGATCTGATGAACTCCTTTATCAATCTGGAACACTGGCCGGATATCGTCATTCCCCTGTTAATTTTCCTGGGATGTCTCCTGTTGGGTTGGGTTTTCGAGAAACGGGTGATCGGGGAACTGCTGAAAATCGCCCGCGACAAGAACTTCCGATTGTCCGAGGGGATTTTAAAATCGATCCGAGGGTTCAGTTTGCTATGGTTCGGGATCTTGGGGCTAACGATCGCTCTCTCCCTGCCCAATTTACCCTTATTCCCGGGGTTTATCGCGTTTCTCAAAGATAGCCTTTTAGTCGTTTTTTTATCCTCAGCCACGCTAGTCGTCGCGCAGGTATCGGTGGAAATTTTGCGGGTGTACACGACCGGGGATGACGGGATTTCCCCGCTAACCACCCTGTTTGAATTTCTGGCGAAAGTGGTGATTTTTAGCTGTGGTTTCCTGATTATCCTCGGATCGATCGGCATCTCGATCACTCCCCTGCTGACGGCCTTCGGGATCGGCGGGGTCTCGATCGGGTTAGCCTTACAGAGTACCCTCGCGAACCTCATGTCCGGGATCACGATCATCACCTCGAAAAAAGTCCGGGTGGGGGATTATATTGAACTCAAAACCGGGGAATCGGGCTACGTGCGCGACGTGGAGTTAAAATACACCGTTGTCGAGGAAATCACCGAAAACTTACTCGTTATCCCGAATACACAGATTCTTTCCTCTAGTTTCCGGAACTATAGTTTACCCGATCGAACCCTGATCGTTCCCGTCGAGATCGGCATCGCCTACGATAGCGACCTAGAAACCGTCGAAAAAGTTACCCTAGAAGTCGCGCGCGAGGTGTGCGGCGCTCCCGTAACGGATAACGCCAAAAAGCTCCCGTTCACGCGTTACGGGAAATTCGATTACTACAGTATCTCCCTCACCGTTTATCTCCAGATAGCCGAGGAGGAATTTTTCGATCACCTGACGCTGAAACACGAATTTATCAAACGTCTCCACCGTCGCTACCGGGAAGAGGGAATCGAGATCCCCGTGCCGATGGGCTTTCCCTATCTCCTCAAACCCGATCCCGGAGAGATTTCCCGCGAATAACCCTCTCGGGAAAACGTCTCTTCCCGACGATCAGGAACCGGCCTCGATCGCTTCGGCCCAAGCGGCGGCCGAGCTTTCCCAAGTATCGCGCGCCGCGATCGCCCGACACCGTTCGCGTTCTTGTTGCAATCGATCGGGATTTTTCAGTAGCTCGACCACTTTCCAGGCCAGGGCTTGCTGGGTGGCGGGGTCAGCGGGTTCACCGGGGACTTTCACGCAGTAGTCTTTCTCTTGGAAAACGGCGAAATCCGTCACCACCGGCACACAACCCACGACCGCCGATTCGCGCGCGGAAATACAGTCGATTTCCCGATAGGTACAACCGTAGTAATGGATGGCCGAGCGAGCTTTTTCCTCGATCAATTGACGGTAGCCGACCATGCCGCGATCGACCACCCCCGGACTGGCCTCGATCAACGCGATCAGGCGATCGCGCGCTTCCCGTTTGTCCGGAGCGTCGTCCCGCTTGGTAAAACCGTAGTAGAGATGTAGTTCCGCCTCGGGAATCTCCCGCTTGATGATCGGCCAGCCATCTCGCAACATCGACTCTAACCCCCGGTAGTAGCGGGAGGCGTAGACCAGGCGATAGGGTAAACGCTCGCTCTCGGGTACGGTCTCGCTCACGTTCAACAGCGAGCTATCTATGCCGTTGGGAACGATGGCGCACTGGCGATCGGGCATAAAATCGAGAAGATCGCGCTGATATTGGCTTTTACAGAAAATTTTGCTGTAGCCGCCCAGAATTTCCGGTGTATAGGAGCTTGCCGGTACTTTAATATCCTGCCAATCAAAAAAAACCCGTTCGGCACGGGTGTGGGGACGGCGGTAGGTCGGGTGGCGGGAGATCACCAGCGTCTCGAAGTGATCCTCCCAGTTCATACGATAGTAATTCACGTAACGAATGCCGTCTTCCTCTCCTTCCATGCCCTCGCAATTCCCGAAAATCGTGACCTCGTAGCCGCGTTTCGTCCATTCTCGCGATAGAAAAGTGACCGCCGCCTGAGTTCCGCTCGCGCCGTACTGCCACACTTCCGTCGGGAGCTTGGGGCGATACTTTTCCATATAGATAACGATCGATCGCTCGGGCCAGCGACGGGCGCTCAAGCGCTGTTTCACTCGCACTAGAGCGGGCGCGCTGGAGCGTAACCATCGTTCGAGGGAGGTTTTGGGGCCGGATTTCCGGGGCGGAGTAGATTGAGACATTCGGTTCCTGTACAATCGATGGGAATAAACGAATCTGTCGCTCGGCTGAAAAATACGTGCCTGATCATAACACCAAAAGACAATCGCGAAGTTCTCGCGTGACGGAGTTTCTGGCGGGGGCGAAAGTTGGAAATCCTGGCTGAAAACGTCTTTTCTCGGGCTTTCTCTCCCGGGATCTATCGCCGGGGAGACCGTAGCGGGCGCGGGTTGACGCTCGATCGATCCGCTCTCGGAGTCACGGGGAGATTTCTCGATCGAACTTCCCCGGAAACGAACCCCTTGACAGATCGTAGAGATGGTCGTTAAGGTTTTATCGGATACGCGGAAGCTCGATCTCGCGCGCGCTACCGAAACATCGCTTGCGCTTTTTCCCGCGTGGAACCGAGAGAATTATTCAGGATTCGATCGCGATCTAGGTTCTTAGGAGATTTATGAAAATTGTTATCCCGATCGAGTTTTACCGGAAAGGAGGAGTCGAAAGAGTCATTATATCTTTGATCCCGAATTTGTTACCGTTTGTCGAACAAATTATTTTTCTCATTCCGCGCGGACAAATTCCGTATTTTCAATCCGTACTCCCCGAATCCGAAAAGTTTGTTTACGAAGATTTTGCCTTTTATAAAAACAGCGTAGAACCCAAAATCTTCGCGCTCTACGATCTGCTCGCCGCATTTTATAAAACGATAAAACTCGAACGGATTCACGAGCTTTTCAGCCGACGGTTAGTAAGATTACGGATCGAGGCGAGAATCAATCAGGTGATCGATCGATACGGCGCCGATCATTGTTTTTACCCGATGATCAATCGAGTTACCCCCCCGAATCTTAAAGTTCCCTTAAGTGGACTCTCGCACGATTTATTCTGGAGATTCGCCCCGCTAACCTATTCGGAATCCTATCGGGAAACCTACGATGAACTCTTAAAAGAATGGCTAGATAAAGCCGATATTATCTTTACTAACTCTCGCAAAACAAAAAACGAGATCCTACGAGTTTTTCCCAACGCCACCTACGAGAGAAAAATAAAAGCTATTCCCCTCGCGGGATCGATCGACCGGCCATCGACCGAAAATACTCCGGAGAGATCCGACCCCGTAACGTTCTACTATCCGTCCTCCTTCGGCATCTATAAAGATCATCTCACTTTAGTGAAAGCGGCGGTTAAACTCGCTCGAAAAGACTTGAACTTCAAGATCGTCCTGATCGGCAAAGAAACCGATAGCCTCTTGAACGGAAAACTTCAGTTATCCCAACAATCGAAAACGGAAGAATATCGAGACTATTTAGAAGAATGTAATCGAATTCACGCGGAAAATCGAGAAATTATCGATCGCTATATCGAGGGACTGGGCTATCAAGATTACGAAACACTCGAATTCTATTACCGAATCTGCTCCTGCGTGGTGTTCACCTCGAAATACGAGGGTTTCGGGTTAGCGCTGGCCGAATCGATCGTCCGGGGAATCCCGGCGATCGTCTCCGATCTGGAAGTGTTTCGCGAACAGGTAGAATTGTATAATTGTGGCGATCGAACTCGGTTTTTCCCCGCGGGAGACGCGGACGCGCTCGCCGATCGTCTCGAAGAATTTATCCGCGCCCCGATCCCCCGTCTCCTTCCCGAAGACATCCCCTCGAAAATTAACCTCTGGACGTGGGAGGATGTCGCGAAAGAATATATCGCTACCTTCCAAGAAAATGCGCGTTAATTCTCTCTATATCTACCCGATTAAATCCTGCCGAGGCATTTCCCTATCGCGCGCGGAAGTTACCCCGAAAGGCTTCCGGCACGATCGGGAAATGATGCTAGTGGACGCGAGCGGTAAATTTCTCACCCAGCGACAACACCCGAAAATGGCCACGATCGGGGTAACGTTAGCGGGAGAGAGTATCGCGCTATCCGCGGGCGATCGAGAGATCTCCTTTCAACCCACTTTCACCGGCGAAAAAATTCCCGTGGAAGTGTGGGGAGATCGGGCGATCGCCATCGATCAGGGGGACGAGGTGGCGCGCTGGTTCGAGGAGGTTCTGGAAATTCCCTGTCGATTAGTCCGGCAATCTCCCGACGAGATCCGTCCGGTTAACCCGAGCTACGCGGGCGATTCGTCAACTCCCGTCAGTTTCGCCGACGGATACCCGATTTTATTAACCAATACCGCTTCACTCGCCGATTTAAACGATCGACTGACCGAAAAAATCCCGATGATCCGTTTCCGTCCCAATCTCGTCATCGAGAGCGAGCGTCCCTTTATCGAGAGCGGGTGGAAATCGATCGAGATCGCGGGAATTCTCTATTCCCTCGTCAAACCCTGTAGTCGTTGCCTGATCACCACCACCGATCAACAAACGGGGGAAAGAAACCCGACGAAGGAACCGTTAAAAACCCTCGCCACCTACCGGACTTTTGCTGGCGGGATCATGTTCGGGGAAAATGTCATCCCCCGAAAGACGGGGATGATAGCGGTAGGCGATCCGGTGACGATTCTCGAATAAACGCGCCCTTCCCCGATCGGGAAAATTTATAGTACACTGCGAAAAGTTGAATCAATACTCGTGTCACGCGATTTACTGGAGGAATTTAACGGTGTCTACAGAAGTTATCGAGAAGCGCTCGACATCCACTATCCGTAAACCCGCCCCCCGTTACCGCGTCTTACTCCACAACGATGACTTTAACTCGATGGAGTATGTCGTTCAAACTCTCATGCAGACGATCGCCGGGATGACCCAACCCCAAGCGGTCGATATCATGATGGAAGCGCACACCAACGGCACCGCGCTGGTGATCACCTGTATTCAGGAACACGCGGAATTTTATTGTGAAACCCTGAAAAATCACGGTTTGGATAGTTCGATCGAACCGGACGAGTAATTTCACGCCACGGGGAGACGGGCAGAACGGGGGAGAAAAAATAATTTGAACAAATCGATCGCCTCTTATCCGGTTCTCGCGAGACTGATCCTCTTTCTCGTCTTCCTGCTGTGTCTCTGGCTACCGATCGCGGGTCCCGTCTATCTCCTCTTTCCGAACGAGCCGAAAATCGTCTCGATCGTCGTGTTGGTAACGGTTTACGTCGAATTTCTCTGGCTATCGAACCGCTGGAGTCGGCAGGTTCACGGCGATCGGGGTTTAGCCGCTTACGGTTTAGTATGGCGACGGAAAACGGGAATCGAGTGTTTGAACGGGTTAGCGATCGGTCTGATCCTTCCTTTCGTTCTTTTTCTCGTCGGCTCGCTATTCGGTTGGATCGCCTGGCAAGCGCCGGGGATGAATGTTACCCGACTGATTCTAGAAGGTTCGTTAACGGCGTTAGGAGTGGGTTTCGCCGAGGAAATACTCTTTCGCGGCTGGTTGCTGTACGAGTTCGGGAAGGATTATCGCGATCCCCTGCCGTTGTGGATTACCTCGCTGATTTTCGCCCTCGTTCATTTTATCAAACCCCTCGCCGAAGTGATCCGCACTTTCCCCCAATTTCCCGCGCTGGTTCTTTTAGGAATGATTTTAGCGTGGGCGAAACGCGCGACAGGCGATCGATTAGGGATGAGTATCGGTCTTCACGCGGGTTTAATCTGGTCTTACTATATCTTGGATGTCGGCGATCTCGTTTCTCCGACCGGACGCGTTCCCTCTTGGGTAACGGGTATCGATAACAACCCTCTCGCGGGGTTACTGGGATTAGGATTTCTCGGGGTTCTCGCTCTCTGGATCAGACGGAAAGCGGAGACGAAAAGCGGAGCGAATTAATTTTTAAAATAGTCGGGGAACAATAGGCTAACGGGAAACAATCTTAGCGATTTTTCTGCCGTGATGAAGTTGAATTCACCCTCGATGTCCATCGGTTCGATCGAAAATTAAAAGCCGGTAGATTCCCATCGCTGAAAATTCCACGGCTCCGACCAGTAAGCTTTAATCTCGCGCGAGCCTTCCGTCCAGGTACAGTGAATCTGCGTCCGGCTATTCCCTTGAACGACGGGTTTTCCGCACTGCGGTTGAAAACCTAAAATATTACTGATTTCCACCGGCGCTATCTGGTAGGCGTTGAGCGCTCGCTTCTCGGTGATTTTACGTTCGACAGCGACCTTATTGACGGGTGTTAGGTAAACGTAAAAGTTCTGACTCAACAAAATCGGGGCTAACAAGTTTTCCAGCATAGTAGTTCGGGCGAATCACGATCAACCTCTTCAAGAATTATTACTTGATTTCCGAATTTTCGCCAGCGCTTAATAAAAACTTTACGTTTTAAAGCGCGTGATTCCCGATCTTTACGGGGGCTTAACAAAACCCCGATCTTCCTCGATCGCGAAATTTCCCCGATCGAACCCGCGCGCGCGATCCGCGAAAAAATACCGAGAATCTTTTCAATTCCGTCGGCAAAATGTAGTTCACAATACAGTTAATCGCGAGAGAGCGATCGTGTCCTAGAAGAAACCGCGAAAACCCGAAGAGCGTTATCCCTCCCTGATCCACGTCGTCACGCCACCGGGCCGATCGATCAGCGCGATCCCCCGCGATTTCAACTCCTCGCGAATGCGATCGCTTTCCGCGTAATTTTTCGCCTTTTTCGCGGTGGCCCGCTGTTGGATTAACGCCTCGATCTCGCTATCCGAGATGCCGTCCGTCGCCGGAAGATCGATCGAGGCCGGATCGATTTCCAACCCTAAAACCCCCGCCAATCGAGCGAGCGTGTGCCATTTTACCGCTAGATCTTCTAAACTCGCTTCCGTCTTACCCGTGTGCGATAAATTATTCCCTTCCTTGCGTAACTCCTTCGCGATCTCGAACAGAACCGCCAATCCGCCCGCGAAGTTAAAATCGTGATTCACCGCCTCGATAAAGCGATGTTCCAGTTCCGGTTCGATCGAACCCCCGCCGTTTTCCCCCGACAGGTACCGGTAGCCGAACGATAATCCGTCCCGGAGCGTGTGCCAGCCATTGGTAGCCGCCTGTAATCCCTCGTCGGTAAAATCGATCGGTTTGCGGTAATGCGCCCCCAGAATCAGCGATCGCACCGCCATCGGCTCGTATTTATCCAATAGCTCCCGAATCGTGATGAAATTTCCCAACGATTTCGACATTTTCTCGCCGCCGACCTTCACCATGCCATTATGGAGCCAGTAGCGCGCGAGGGGTTTTCCCGTGGCCGCCTCGCTTTGGGCGATCTCGTTCTCGTGGTGAGGAAAGATCAGATCGCTTCCCCCGACGTGAATATCGATCGTCTCCCCTAACTGTTCCCGCACCATCGCCGAACACTCGATATGCCAGCCCGGCCGTCCCTTGCCCCAGGGAGAATCCCAACTCGGTTCCCCCTCCTTCGCCCCCTTCCATAGTGCGAAATCGAAGGGATCGTGTTTTTTGAGCGCTTCGGGATCGTCGGTTTCTACCCGCCCGCTCGCGCCCGCCCGCAGATCGTCGAGTTCCCGCCCCGATAACTTACCGTAACCCTGGAAACGGCGAACCGAGTAATAAACATCCCCGTCCGCCGGGTACGCGTAGCCCTTCTGTTCTAGTTCGTGGACCAATCGTTTGATCCCGTCGAGGGTGTGGGTGGCGCGGGGGTACGCGTCCGCCGGTTTCACCCCCAATCTCTCCATATCCTCGAAATACGCCGTGATAAAGCGCTCCGCTACCGATTCCATCGTCGTTCCCTCTCGCTTGGCGCGATTGAGGATTTTATCGTCGATATCGGTGAAATTCTGAATATAGCGAACTCGATAGCCGAGATACTGCAAATAACGACGGACCACATCCCAGACAACACAGGTACGCGCGTGACCCAAGTGGCAATAGTCGTAGACGGTGATACCACAGCAATACATCCCGACACTACCGGGAATGAGCGGATCGAAGGGTTCCTCGCGACGGGTCAGGGTGTTGTGCAGGGTTAACGTCATGGGATGAGGTCAATTGAAAATCGGCAAACAATACTGTCATTCTATCTTTAATCGGCCGGGGGATCTCACTTTAGATGATCTGGAAAATCGGCGGGTTACAACCGGGGAAAGATTCTCGGAGCGATCGAAAAGGGGTATTTATCTAGGGTAGATGAACATCGAGCATCACAATAACCTTTAGAAAAGTCGAGGATCGCTAGTATGGAACGCGGTGATAAAGTGCGGGTTCTCCGTCACGAATCTTTCTGGTATCAAGATATCGGTACGGTGGTTTCTTTCGAGCGTAGTAAAACAAAATATCCCGTGATCGTCCGGTTTAATAAAATTAATTACGCGGGGGTGAACACGAATAATTTCGCCTCTAACGAGTTAGAAACGATCGGGACGGGGAACGGCAAAAAAGAGACCACTTACGCCGCGTCCGGGGGCAAACAAACCCCGATCGATCCCGCCCTCCGCCGCACCGGCCAGGGAACCCACGCCGACATCAAACCCACGGCGGGACCGGAAGCCCCCGCGACCGATAACCCCCGTGTCGAGGGCGATCCCAACCAGGGAACCGATGCCCGGTAATTTTTTAGGGATCGGGAAGATCTCCGCTCCCCCCTCTCGCGGGCGGGGTGAATAGAATCGCCCGGAAATTTCCAGAAAACGAGAACGATCCCCCTCATCGGAGGGGGATTTAATTTCGGGCGATCGAGAGAGGGAACGGGGTATTATCTGTCTCTGTCCGGAAGTTCGGACATCTTCCCGACCGACCGGCTAAAAATCGCGATATTTTTATTCCTAGCGGCCGGCTTGTCGTGTATAGTTTAGATCACCACCAGATCCGATCGCCGTTTTCATCGACCCGCGCCAGGCGGATCACGTCGGAAATTTCCCGGGCATCCTTAACATGGTGAAGCGCTTTTCGGGTGCCGTCGGGATATTTCACGATAAAATAGGTCGGAACTTTGACATGATCTCCGGTAATATCGGGTACATCCACCGCGATCTGTTCCGCTTTTTCCTCGATCGATTGCGGGTAGTCGGCGATCCGATCGCCGGGGTTCGCGGTTAGGTTTCTCTCTTTCACGTCCCGTTTCCGTTCGGCGGGAATGGTTTCCCGTTCGTCGGGATCGAGATTTTCCGAGTCGATCGGTCTTCGATCGTCCCCTTCACTGATTTCTTTCATGACTAAATCCTTTTTTCTAATGGGATTTACAGTAATGACAAAACGGGAGAATCTATCGGCCTCCCCCTCCAGCAAGAGGCGGCCGATAAAATCTCGTCGAAAATCGTGAGGCGATCCTAAAAAGAGGAAAGGAGATTATTTCTTTTTCTGGCTCTTGCGAGTGGTTTTCTCGGGTTCCTCGCTAGTTTCTTCCTGAACCTTGCTCTCTTCCGTAGTTTCTTGAGAAGCCTCGCTAGAAGTTCCGGCTTCTTTCTCGGCCTTACTCTTGCGGTTTTTGTGAGAGTTTTTGCCTCCCGCACGACCGATCTCGGCCATGTGGGCGCGATCCCTGCTCACCGCTTCTCCGCCTTTTCGTCCCGCCTCGCGAGCCTCTTCGGGGGTGAACTCGTGGGCCGTGCCTTTCGCGTGAGCCGCTTTGCCACCTTTACTAGCGATCTCGCGTTGTTTTGCCCGATCCATCGAGGCGAAACCACGCTTGCTCGTATCTGCCATGATCTTTCTCCTTGCGAGTTGTGAACTTCTTGAGTCTTTGAGGCTTTACCTCTAATTATAGAAATATATCGGTGAAATGACTTCTTTCTAAAAGAAGATCTTAACGTTTCCCCGGATATATTCGATCGATCAACTCTTGTCGGTGCTGTCGGGATATCCTCGGGGCGAGGGAAATGCCAATCGGTTTTCCGAGGGCCGGGCGCGGGGGAACCGCCATCATCGACTAGAATTATACCGATTAGTAGTTCGAGAAAAAGAAACCGATCGACCGTTCGGGTAACGCGGGAAAGTTTTGGATTTTCAAGAGGCGATCACGCGTTCGGCACCCGAATAAAGATTAAATTTCTTTCCCCGGAGAAATCCGATCGAGGTGACACCGAATTCTCTGGCCAGGGTAACGGCTAAACTACTAGGGGCGGAGACACTACAAACGATCGGCACTCCCGCGACAATACATTTCTGTAGGATCTCGAAACTCGATCGACCGCTTACCATCACGATCCCTCCTTCTAATGGTAATTCTCCCGCGAGAAAGGACGCGCCGATCAACTTATCTAAAGCGTTATGTCGTCCCACGTCCTCCCGCGATCTTAACAGATTTCCGTCCATATCGAACAGTGCCGCCGCGTGTAACCCCCCGGTTATTTTAAATAATCCCTGCGCCGATCGCAATTTATCCCCGAGGGAATAAAGGGTTTCCGCCCGGACTTTTCGATCGTCGTCCCGTCGGACGCGGTTGCGGACTCGAATCGTCTCTAAACTCGCTTTCCCGCACACCCCACAAGCGCTATTCGTAAAAAAATGTCGTTCTAGGGAGGGGAGAAAACGGGACGTTTCTTCACCGAGGGAGACGTTAATAATATTCTCCCGTTGTTGCCCGTCGGCGAGATCGACACAATAGCGCATTCCGACCAACTGATCCCGACTCTCGATCACGCCCTCCCCGTAGAGAAATCCCGCGACTAGATCGAAATCCGCCCCGGGAGTTCGCATGGTGACGGCGAGCGTTTTTTTCGGCTCGACAAGGCGAATTTCTAGCGGTTCTTCCGTCGTTAGATAGTCGAGTCGGGTACGGCTCCCGTTTTCCTCGACGATCGTCACGCGCGATCGGGTATGACTCGCGGGGTGGTTCATGGCGGGCGCGACACTTTTTCTTAATTGTATTATCCCACGGAGAAGGTGAAAGAAAAGATGAGAGCGATATTGAAGCGAAGTGAACCACGAAATACTAGCGGTGTCTTCTTCTAGACCGCTCGCGTAATTCGTTTTCGAGGGGTTAAAAACTCCAAAAACCAGAATCATAGAAGATACATAGGAGCTTTCCGAATTTTTTAACCATAATATTCTTGATTATTCCTCCTAGCGACCGGCTACCGGCTCCCGCTTCCTTAACCACGCGAAACTTTTTGAATCCCGCGAGAGGTCTTCTTTCTTCCCTACTCCCCGAACCTTGATAAGATAAGGGAAGTTAATTTTTGTAAAGGAATCGGAGCTATGGCTTTAACCGTTGGAACGATCGCCCCCGACTTCACCACGATCGATGACGAGGGGAAAACCGTTTCCCTATCCAAATTGAAAGGCAAAGTCGTGGTTTTGTATTTCTATCCCAAGGATGACACCCCCGGTTGTACCAAAGAAGCCCAAAGCTTCCGGGACGAGTACAAACAGTACCAGGATAAAGAAATCGTCGTACTAGGGGTCAGTATGGACGACGCGGCTTCCCACCAGAAATTTAAAGAAAAATACGGTTTACCCTTCCAGTTACTCGTGGATGTCGATGGCGCGCTAACCAAAGCCTACGATGTCGATGGGGGCGGCTACTCCAAGCGCGTCACCTACATCATCGACCCGGAAGGCAAGATCGGCTATGTCGATGATAAGGTAAACACCGCCACCCACGCCGCCGATCTTTTGAAAGTGGTCGGCTAGGGAGGCAGGGGGCAGGAGTGGGGAGTCAGGAGTCAGGAGACAGGAGGCAGGAGGCAGGAGGCAGGAGAAAACAATAATATATATTTTCTCCTCCATCTCCCCACCTCCCCATCTCCCCCATCTCCCCCATCTCCCCCATCTCCTCTACCCATCCCCGTAAACCCGGCCGCGCCAACGTTTGGGACGGGTGAACGCGGAGAGAAAGATCCTCGTTACCGCGAGGGGATCGGCGAGGGGAGATAGCCAGAAGAAGCGAGAGGCGAGAAAAGAACTCTCGGAGCGATCGTAACTGGGCGATACGGCGAATAATAGAGCGAAACGGATAAAAATCAACAATAGATTCAAGCCCAGCGCGATTTTTACCGTCGGGAAATCGTAGCCGAAAACGAGAGCGATCGCCAGTAACGGCGCGACAATTATCGGCAATCCCTGCGTTAACAGTAATAACGCCAGATCTCCCCCTAATTGTGACTGATAGGAAGCGTCCTTGAGATCGATCGAGCGTCCCCATTCCGTCCAGGTTTCCCGCAGTCCCTCGTACATCCGCACCCGGATCAGGTTCGCCCCGTCGAGAAAGCCCACCCGATATCCCTTCGTGGCGATCGAACGGGCGAGGGTAACATCATCGCAAAAAGAACCTTTGGCGACCGAATAGCCGCCTAATGCCTCTAAAACCGAACGTCTACACAAGAAACACTGACCGTTCGCCATCACCCTTTCCGGGGGTTGTTCCCGCACTCCCGCGGAATCGAAACGATAGAGCAATGTCATCAATAAAGCCGGTTGAAACCACCATTCCCCCGGATAGGAAAGGATAAATCGCGGCGATAGGGTTACTAGATCGTACCCCTCCTCGATCGCCGCCGTGACGATCCCGGCCACTAACCCCGGTTCCGGTCGCGTATCCGCGTCGATCCCCAAAATCCACTCGCTTTCGGGAGAACTGAAGAGAAATCCGTTGTGTAACGCCCAGGGACGGCCCACCCAATCCGCGGGCAGGGGATCGTCCGTTTTCAGGCGAATCCGCGGGTCGCGTTCGGCCGCGTCTTTCACCTTCTCCCGCGTACCGTCCCGGGAATTACTATCGACGATCAGGATCTCCCGTACCTCGTAACCCTGCCGACTCAACCCCTCCAGACAGGGGGCGATCCGCTCGACCTCGTTCAAGGTCGGCACGACAACGCTCACCGTTCCCAGCATTTCAGGGGTAGACGGACGGGGAGATAAAGGGGGACGACGACGCGCCCCCTTGAGTAGACGGGATAGGAGGATAAAAAAGGCGATCGACTGAGAAACACAAAGCCCTAAGCCGATCGCACCCACGATTACAGAAGATAACAACTTACTTCGTGCCTCCCACGGAAACAACGGGAATCTCGATCGAGGAAAGCGCCGGGGTGACAATCGTTTCCGTTTCCCGTACCGGGGCGGAAGAACGAGCCAGATTGTATAAAGTGACAATCGGAACGATCCCCGTCAGAATTCCCAAGAAAATCGGCGGATAAATGCCCGCGCCGATACTCATGATCGTCGCGAACCCGAAATTGCCCAGGTACATCAGGAAGGGCAAGGTCAGATCCCGACTCGGTAACGTTACCGGCCGCGCTTTCCAGAATACAGCGGCCACGGTCATAAACACCGCGCCCGTCCCGAACCAACCCGCGAAATTCTGGTAGGGCATCCCGAAGAAAGCGCCGGGCTGTTCCCAGATCCAGAAAGGCATCGCGGTCTGACTCATCGCCGGATCGAGAACGAAATCCCACGAGGTTAACAGTACCGCTCCGATGACGATCGAGCCGATCGCTTTCACCCATCGCGGTAGAGAGAGCGTATCCAATCCCGCGCGGGCGATAATATACGCGCTAAAACCGAGATAAAACCACGATAAAGGAATGGTAAACGGCACTAAACCCGCGATCTTGTAGCCTAATCCCGACAGGTAGCGATAGTGACCGAAGGGGAAACCGGTACTCGTTCCCAGCAGTTCACTACTCAAGGAGAGACCGATCGCCGGGATCATGAATCCCAACCAGTGCCACAATCCCAGCGTCCGGTAGGCGTAGACGGCCACGGCCGCCATTCCCAACACCATATACACCACACCCCCCCCGGCCATCGACCAAGCGAAGGCGGTTTGACCGATCTCGGGCAGACTCGCCACGAACTCGGGATGGGGTAAAACCAATAATAATCCCGCTAACCCGAACGCCATCGATACGATATGGCCGATCAGCAGGGCTTTTTCCAGAGTAAGCAGTCGTCTCATTAACTATCTAGGGCTTTTAATGGGTAGTTACTAGACCTCTCGCGCGGGTTCGATCGGGAAAGACCCAAAAGGGGATAATCCAGAATTTAGCGGGATAAATCGGTTAAACGAGGATTTTAAAGAGATTTTATCCCTTAATTCTCCCTCCTAGCTCCTGGAGAACGGCTCCAGACCTCATCCCGGGCGCGGAATCCGGCGGTTCGCGAGAGGTATCGTTTCTAGTTTACAAATCTTTGTAAAGGATTATTGCGAAAGAGGGATTTTTTTCTTAAGAAAATTTTCAGGAAGAAAATCGGTAAGATAAAGGGAGACAATATCGGCAAATTCTGACCAGTCGCGAGCTATCCCCCCGTTGTAGTCGCTACCCGCCATGACCACCCCCCTCTCTACCGTCCCCGAAACCCAGATCCGTCCCGTCCAATACCGGGATCTAGAAATCATCGAAACGCTAGTCAACGATGATTTCGACGAGGCGACCTATCGGCGGGCGCGAGCGTTCCGCGATCGGGTGCAACAGGTACGGCGTTGGTTCGGACTGTTTAAAATTCTCAGTTTTTTCCCCAATCCCTTCCAATATCGTTTTAGCGTGTACGTGGCCGAGGCGGTCGATCGAGAGGGACAGGAAGAAAAACTTCTCGGCGCGATCGAGGTCTCTCCTTTTAACAGCAGTCGTAGCACCTGGCGCGTGGAACAAGTCCGCGTCAACCCGTCGGAACCCCTCGGCGATTCTAACGGGATCGGCGCGCGGTTACTGCGCTATTGCCTGGAAACGGTCTGGGAAGCGCGGACGTGGGTGCTAGAAATTAATATCCACCAGAAAGATCATCTCGCGCTCTACCGTCAACACGGTTTTCAACCCCTGGCGGAGTTAACCTACTGGTCGTTGCCGCCGCAATTATTACAGGAAATGGCGCGCGAGGAGCCGGATCTGCCCAATTTACTCCCGGTGAGTAACGCCGACGCTCGCTTGCTGTATCAGTTAGATTGCGTGTCCATGCCGCCTTTGTTGCGTCAGGTGTTCGATCGCCACCTCCAGGATTTTAAAATCGGTCTGATCGAGGCGATCGTCGATCGGGCGATGGGTTGGTACGGGAGCGCGGAAATCAGTCGGGGCTACGTTTTCGAGCCACAGCGCAAAGCGGCGATCGGTTACTTCGAGATCCTGCTTTCCAATCAGGACGAGCGATCGCATCAGGCGAAATTAACCGTCCATCCCGCCTATACCTGGCTCTACCCGAAATTACTGATTCAGATGGCGAAAATTACCCGGAAATATCCCAATAAGTCCCTAGAGTTAATTTCCGCCGATTACCAGCACGAACGGCAGGAATATCTGGAGCGATTGGGCGCGGTACGCATGGAACACACGCTCTTAATGTCCCGATCGGTCTGGCACAAACTCCGGGAAACCAAACCGGAACACTCGGGACTCGCGGAAATGCTCCAGGGACTCCAACCGGTTCCCCGCACCCCCATCCCTAGCCGGTTCTCCTGGCTAAAATGGCCGAACTCCCCCGCGAAACCGGTCGAGGCGATCGAATCCCCCCCGGAAAGCAACGCGAAAGCCCCCTCTCCCCCCACGGAACCGCCGGAAAACGGTCATCGAGCCTAATGGAGAGAATTTCGGCACTTGGATTAGATATCGGGAAAAAACGGGTCGGCGTGGCGGTTTGTGACGGGACGGGGCTGATCGCCACGGGACTCACCACGATCGAGCGATCGACTTTCGCGCTCGATATACCACAATTCGAGAAAATTGTCAAGGAAAGAGCGGCCACCATTCTCGTCGCCGGTTTACCCTACACGATGGCGGGGGAGGTGGGAACGCAGGCGAAACAGGTACAGAGATACGCGACCCGACTCTCGATCGCCCTGGGATTGCCGCTAGAGTACGTGGACGAACGCTGTACGTCTCTAGAAGCGGAAGAAATCTTAAAAGAGAGGAAAAAATTCTCGACTCGCGATAAAGGCGCGATCGATCGCCAGGCCGCGACGATCATCTTACAACAGTGGCTGGATACGAGGCGATCGGGAAGATGAGGGGGATAGGGGGTTCGGAGTTCGGAGTTCGGAGTTCGGAGTTCGGAGTTCGGAGTGGGGAATCAAGAGAGAGAAGAGATAATTTCGGGAAAAAATCGAGAGTTTCGAGAAATTTACTCCCTACTCCCTACCCTCCTGACTCCTGACTCCTGACTCCTCTACAGAGACGGATCGCTGAACTCGCGGGCGAGGTGATCGAAGGGGACATCGATGAAAGAGGTATCGGCGATTCCCGCGTCGGCGACCATCGCTTTGACCATTTCTTTCATGATCTGGATGCCGCGAACGGTGGGGCCGATGGGTACGCCGAGGGAATTGTAGACTTCCCGGAGACCCTGTAATACCCGTTCGTCGAGAACGTTATTATCGCCCGCCACCAGCGCGTAACTGGCGTAACGGAGGTAGTAGTCCATGTCCCGGAGACAGGCGGAATAGCGACGGGTGGTGTAGGCGTTGCCCCCGGCGCGGATTAATTCGGGAACTTCTTCAAAAAGGCGCGCCCCGGCCCCTTTGGCGATCGCCGCCGAGTTAGCGTTAATGATAGCGGCCGCCGCGATCCGGTCGGTTCCGGACGAGAAATAGCTTTTCAGGCTATCGATCGCGTTCCGATCGAGATAACGTCCGGTGACATCGTAGTTTCTAATGAGGTTAGTTACCGCGTCTCGCATTAAAGGTTTCTCCCAACAGCAAACTTAAGTTCTAGTTTCACTTCATTTATATTCTCACAGGGATGAACTCCGGGAGGAATATCTCGCGCCAACTCCCCCCGTTCTCTAAGAATTGATACGTTTTTCGATACATTTCTTTACAATAAACCCATCCGTCCTTCCCGACACGCTCGATCGCCACGAGAAATTACAGATTTTTTCAAGCTGTCAGCGAAGGTTTTGTAGCGAAAAATACAAAAGCGCGGTAAACCACTGCCTAGGATGGATTCTTTGAGAACCTGTAGATCCCAGATATACATCGAAGGAGTTTTTCATGCCTGAAACGCCACAAGAAGTCTTGAAGATGATTCAGGACAATAACATCAAGATGATCGACCTGAAATTCATCGATATGCCGGGGATCTGGCAACATTGCTCGTTCTACTACGATCAGATCGATGAAAGCTCTTTCGTGGACGGTGTTGCTTTCGATGGTTCCAGTATTCGCGGGTGGAAAGCGATCAACGAGTCCGACATGGCGATGGTTCCCGATCCGACGACCGCGTGGATCGATCCCTTCTACAAGGAACCGACCCTGAGCATGATCTGTAGCATTAAAGAACCGAGAACGGGAGAATGGTACAATCGTGACCCCCGCGTGATCGCGCGCAAAGCGGTCGATTACCTCAACAGCACCGGATTGGGAGACACGGTATTCTTCGGGCCGGAAGCGGAATTTTTCCTTTTCGATAGCGCTCGCTTCGATCAGACCGAAAACTCCGGCTATTACTACATGGATAGCGTCGAGGGTCGCTGGAATAGCGGCAAAGACGAACCCGGTGGAAACCTCGCCTATAAACCGGGCTACAAACAAGGTTACTTCCCCGTCGCCCCCACCGATACCGCTCAGGACATCCGGACGGAAATGTTACTGACGATGGCCGACTGCGGTGTACCGATCGAGAAACATCACCACGAGGTCGCGACTGGCGGACAGAACGAACTAGGGATCAAATTCTCCACCCTCGTGCGCGCCGCGGATTATTTGATGACCTATAAATATTGCATCAAGAACGTCGCCAGAAAGTACGGGAAAACCGTGACTTTCATGCCCAAACCGATCTTTAACGATAACGGTTCCGGGATGCACGTTCACCAATCGATCTGGAAAGGCGGTCAACCCCTGTTCGCGGGCGACAAGTACGCCGGACTGAGCCAGATGGCCCTCTACTACATCGGCGGTCTACTCAAACACGCTCCCGCGCTACTGGCGATCACCAACCCCACCACCAACTCCTACAAGCGTCTCGTCCCCGGTTTCGAGGCTCCCGTAAACCTCGCCTACTCGCAGGGCAACCGTTCCGCCTCGATCCGGATTCCCCTCTCCGGAACCAACCCGAAAGCCAAGCGTTTAGAGTTCCGTTGTCCCGACGCGACCTCGAACCCCTACCTCGCGTTCGCGGCCATGCTCTGCGCGGGTATCGACGGTATCAAGAACCAGATCGACCCCGGCGAACCGCTCGATGTCGATATCTACGACCTCAGCCCCGAAGAGTTGAGCAAGATCCCCTCGACCCCCGGTTCTCTGGAAGCGGCCTTGGAAAGTCTCGAAAAAGATCACGCGTTCCTAACCGAACCCGGTGTCTTTACCGAGGACTTCATCCAGAACTGGATCAACTACAAACTCGATAACGAGGTCAACCCGATGCGGTTACGTCCTCATCCCTATGAATTCTCCCTCTACTTCGACTGCTAAAGTTTAATCGATCTCTAGTTAAACAATAGGGTGGGCGGATTCGCCCGCCCTATTACTTTAGATAGAGGTTTACCGGTCGAGCGGCAAAAAGCGATCGACCGACACGGTAGATTAGCGGAAAGCTCTCCGGACAGGCTTCGGGACGATCGCGGGGAATCTCTGAAGACGGTTCGCCCGGAGTGGATTTACCCTGGAGGTAAACTAGCATCCGTAAAACTCGTGACAGGAATCCCCCAGGTACAACGTGAAACGTTAGACCCGAATTTTTGGACGGCGGACACGCTCATCTGGCACTACGAACAGGGTGAGCGAGATTTTAGCCGTCTTGACCTCGCGCGGATCGTTTTAATCGGTCTGAATTTGTCGGGGATCGATCTCGGTCGCTGTCTCCTCGAACGCGCCGATCTGAGCGGTTGCGATCTAACCTCCGGCAAACTCGATCGGGCCGATGGCTCTTATATTCGCTTGCTGGGTGCCAACCTGAGCCTGAGTCGGCTCGATCGTGTCAATTTGAGCCACGCGGATCTCGCTTGGACGAACTTGGAAAAATGCTCCCTCGTGAATGCCGATTTAAGTCACGCGAACCTACAGGGCGCGAAACTGATCAAGGCGAATCTTACCGGGGTGAATTTGCGGGGAGCGAATTTACAGGGAGTCGATCTCGACGGTGCGAATTTGAGCCGCGCGGATCTCTCGGGAGCGAACTTACAGGGAGTCAATCTCGACGGCGCCAATTTTAACCGGGTCGATTTTAGCGAGAGCGATCTTTCCGGCGCGGATCTCACCGAGGCGAATCTCTTCCAGGCCGATTTAAGCGGTAGTAAGCTTTTCCGGGCGAATCTAGAGGGCGCGTTCTTGAAACGGACGAGCTTACGCCGGGCGAATCTCCGGGGAGCGCGGTTAAAGGGCGCGGTTTTGCGGGATATGGATCAAAGTTTAGTCCGTTTATCCGAGTTCAACGCCGGGAGCGGGCAAATTTCCCACCGGATCAATTTCAGTTCCGCCTGTATGAGAGGGGTAAATTTAAGTAAAGCGACCCTTAAAAGGGCGAATTTAGGGTATACCTCCCTAAAACAGGTCAATCTGATGGAAGCCATTTTAGCGCGGGTCAACCTAACCGACGCTTCTTTAGAAAGCACCGATTTACGCGGGGTGAATCTCGCGAGCGGTCGTCTCGGGGATGTGAATCTGTCCGAGGCGACCTTACCCGACGGAAGCGTGCATCGGTGAGCGATCGATCCCTTCCCGATAACGCCCCGTCCCCGCCCCGGTGATAGAATGAAGGGATTGTTCTGATAGGGAATCGTGACGATTAACGTGGTAACAGTATCTACAATCCCTTCTACTACCGAAATCCCCCGCGACGGGAGCGAGTTAAAAGTTTACCTGCAACAACTGGCCGAGCGGATTATTAACGGCTACCGGATCGATCGAGAGGAAGCGATCGCCCTCACCACGATCGAGGGACAGGAGAACATCCTACTACTCTGCGAGGCGGCCGATCGAATCCGTCAGGCTTGCTGTGGCAATACGGTCGATCTCTGTAGCATTATCAACATTAAATCGGGAAACTGTTCGGAAAATTGTAATTTTTGCTCGCAATCCGTCTATCACCCCGGCCAGGATTCGCCGATCTACGGCATGAAAAGTCGCGAGGAAATCGTCGAGAGCGCGAAAGCCGCCGCGGCCGCCGGGGCAAAACGCTTCTGCTTGGTCAGTCAGGGGCGAGGCTTGAAATACAATAGCCCGAAATCGAAAGAATTCGAGGAAATTCTGGAAACCGTCCGAGAAATCCGGGAGAACGCCGGGATTAAACCCTGTTGCGCCCTCGGAGAGCTAACCCTCGAACAGGCCGAAGCGCTCAAGGAAGCCGGAGTCACCCGCTACAATCACAACCTAGAAGCCTCCGAGGACTTTTACCCGAATATCGTCACCACCCACACCTGGCAAGATCGGGTAGAAACGGTGAAAAACCTCAAAGCGGCGGGAATTCAAGCCTGTACGGGCGGGATTATCGGTATGGGGGAAAGTTGGGGCGATCGGATCGATCTCGCTCTCTCCCTGCGGGAATTGGAAGTCGAATCCGTACCGATCAACCTGTTGAATCCCCGCGAGGGAACCCCCCTCGGCCACGTCCCGAAACTCGATCCCTTTACCGCCCTTCAAGCGATCGCCATTTTCCGGTTTATCCTGCCGCGACAGATCCTCCGTTACGCCGGGGGACGGGAAGCGATCATGGGAGAAATGCAAAATATGGGCTTAAAGGCGGGAATTAATGCTATGCTGATCGGGCATTACCTGACTACCCTGGGACAGCCCGCGGAGCAGGATCGCGCAATGTTAGCCTCTCTCGGCCTATCCGGGGGAGAAGCCCCGATACCCGGTGAATACCAATCCCCACAGGAAACCTAAATCGCGCCGATCGGAACAAGCCCCGGCGAAGCGGAATTCGATGTCGGTTCCCAACGAGTTATTATGGGCGTTTATCGGCTTATTGCTGACGATTTTCAGTACCTTTGTCGAGGCATCGATCGCCGGTTGGTCGGGGTCGGCACTAGCGGCCTACAGATTAGGCGTGACCTATCAAATCGGGGCGGTACTGTTCATCGGTTGCGCGGGCGGTCGGAACGCGGCGCTGATCTCGCAGATCGCTTACGTTTTCCTCGGTTTAACCTGGTTGCCCGTTTTCGCCGAGGGAGGAGGGCTAGACTATCTCGAAAAACCGAGTTTCGGCTATATTCTCGGTTTTATCCCCGGTGCGGCGATTTGCGGTTGGTGGTCGTTCCGATCGCGGCTCAAACTGGAAACCCTCGGCATCGGCGCGCTTTTCGGGTTATTGGCGATCCATCTGGTTGGCATCCTTTACACGATCGGATTATTTCTATTGAACTCCCGCGGGAGTCAAGTGGTATTTCCCGATAGTTTGCCCTCGGCTCTGGTGAATTACTCGGTTCTCCCCTTTCCCGGTCAGTTGGTGGTCGCCTGTGCCGCCGTCCTACTCGCTTTTTTCGTTCGCAAGGTATTATTTTATTAAAATCGGGGAGCCGGCGACAAAAGTGGGCAAAATGAAGGAAAACCTTCATTATTTAAACCGTTTTAGATACAATTCTAAAATCAAAAATTTATTAATTGAAATCATAATTTTTTTATAATAAATCATATATATAATTATTTTTAAAAATGTAGCCATTAGATAAAATTTAAAAATCCAGTATATTCCTAAACGAAGATATTTGTAAAACGAGAAACCTTACTATAATTCTCCCGCCTCCTGCTTCCTGTATCCTAACTCCTTAAAATCTAATGTTTCAAAAAAATCGTTGGTTTTGGATCGTCGCGATCACCGGTTTAGTCTTGGATCAGGCGACGAAATATTGGACGGTAAAAAGTTTCGAGACCGTGGGCGATACCTTGCCGATCCTGCCGGGAATCTTTCATATTACCTACGTGATTAATACGGGGGCGGCCTTTAGCGCGTTTCGCGGCGGGGTCGCTTGGTTACGCTGGTTATCCCTGTTGGTTAGTGCCGGGTTAATGGCTTTAGCGTGGTTCGGCCCGCGGTTAAGTAAGCTCGAACAAATGGCCTACGGGTTTATTCTCGCGGGCGCGTTGGGGAACGGGTTCGATCGCTTTCTCTTCGGGTTCGTAGTGGATTTTCTCGATTTCCGGCTGATTAATTTTCCGGTTTTTAATGTCGCCGATGTCTGCATTAATATCGGTATACTTCTCCTATTACTCTCCACCTTCCCGCGAAAATCGTCTCGATCGAGACCGGAAAACGAGAAAGATCGCCCCTGATCTCTCCCATCCCGGACTCTACTGAAGGATAAAGTAGGACATCCGAACTATCGCACGAACGGGCATCCTCCCCACTACCGAGGGATTAACCTTTGAAGAATACCGTTTCTATCAAGACGACACCGATATCTGGTTCGGGCGTACCAGATATCGGTCGATCGAGATACCGGCGATCGACGGACCGCGATCCCAACTTCTGATAGGATTATCCTGACAATGTAAAGAAATTTTTATGACCGTACCTACCGAGGGAATCGCGCCGCACGGCGGACAACTTATTAATCGTATCGCTACCCCCGCGGAGCGACAAGAATTTCTAGAACAGGCGGACAAACTGCCCCGAGTCACCCTGGACGAACGGGCCACCTCCGATCTCGTCATGATAGCGATCGGCGGTTTCAGTCCCCTGAAAGGCTTCATGGAACAGGACGACTACGAGAAAGTGGTCGAGGATATGCACCTGACCAACGGTTTACCCTGGTCGATCCCCGTCACCCTTTCCGTCTCGGAAGAAGTGGCGGAACCCCTCAAAGAAGGTAGCTGGGTACGCCTCGACGATAGCGAGGGGAATTTCATCGGCGTTCTCGAACTCACCCAAAAATATCGCTACAACAAGGCTCACGAGGCCGTTAATGTCTACCGTACCGACGATCAAAAACATCCCGGTGTGAAAGTCGTCTACGAACAGGGCGCGATCAACCTCGCCGGACCCGTATGGTTACTCCAACGCGATCCCCATCCCCAGTTTCCCAAATACCAGATCGATCCCGCCGAATCGAGAAAACTGTTCGCCGAAAAAGGCTGGCACACGATCGTCGGTTTCCAAACCCGCAACCCGATCCACCGCGCCCACGAATACATTCAAAAATGCGCGCTAGAGATCGTCGATGGGCTGTTCCTGCATCCCCTCGTCGGCGCGACCAAGAGTGACGACGTACCCGCGGACGTGCGGATGCGCTGTTACGAGATCATGCTCGATAAATATTTCCCGACCGATCGGGTGATCATGGCGATCAATCCCTCCGCCATGCGTTACGCGGGCCCGCGCGAGGCGATTTTCCACGCCATCGTCCGGAAAAACTACGGTTGTACCCATTTTATCGTCGGCCGCGATCACGCGGGAGTCGGCGACTATTACGGAACCTACGACGCGCAGTATATTTTCGACGAGTTCGATCCCGTCGCGCTGGGAATCGTGCCGATGAAGTTTGAACACGCGTTCTACTGCACCCGTACCGGGGGCATGGCGACGACGAAAACTAGCCCCAGTCTGCCGGAGGAGAGAATTCACCTGTCCGGGACGAAAGTGCGGGAACTCCTGCGGAAAGGGGAATTGCCGCCCCCCGAGTTCTCCCGTCCCGAGGTAGCGGCGGAACTCATCCGCGCGATGCAGAACGCGTAAATCTCTCGCGGGAATCGGCATTTCTTGTAGAGAGAGGAGATAGGAGCCGGTAATCGGGAGACAGGAGAGAAAATAAAGAATCATTCGCCGGTTCCGGTCAGGTTATTCTGTTTTCTCGCTTAAATTTTCGATCGCCGGCTCTCTCGCTTACCCGATAATTAGTTTGGCCGGAAATCGGATCATGAAAGTCACGCGGCGGGAATTCTTACGGGGAACGGGAATGAGCCTGTTCGCCCTGGGGGTCAGTTCTCTGACCCTCGATCGCCATCTTCGGGTTCTCGCCACGCCCGCCCCGCGCAAGTTAGCGTTATTGGTGGGGATCGATCGATACGGTTCGGAGCTCCTCGATCTCGAAGGTTGCGCGACCGACGTGGAACTGCAAAAACTCCTCCTCCAGTATCGTTTCGGTTTCCTCCCCGAAGATATCCTGACGTTAACCGGGGAAAACGCGACCCGGCAAGCGATCGAGACCGCCTTTCGAGAACACCTGATCGATCGGGCGAAACCCGAGGATGTGGTGGTCTTTCACTTCAGCGGGCGCGGCGCTCGGGTCGGTTCGGCTCCCCCGCGGGACTGTCTGATCCCCTTCGACGGGCCGGATAACCCGATTTTATTAGATAGCCTATTACTACTCGCCCGTTGTCTCCCGACCGAGCGATCGACCCTCGTTCTCGATACCGGTTTCGCCCCGTCCGAAACAACCGAGGTCGGCAATCTCCGCTCGCGCTCCTACCCCGGCGGGAACCGTCCCCTCGATCTAGCCGAATTCACCCTGCAAGAAGACATAAAACAACGTTATCAACCGAAAAATTCCCTTTTTTCCGGCGTTCTCGTTACCGCGACCGGAAAAGACGGGATCGCCGTGGAAATCGGCGGCAACGGTTGGAGCGCGGGACTGTTTACCTACTCTCTCACCCGCGCTCTCTGGACGGCGATTCCCGCCCCCGCGACCGCGATCGTCCTCAAACGTGTCGGCGAGTCGATCGAGAGTCTGATGGGAGCCGGCCGGGAACCGCTCTTCACTAACGGGGGAAAAAGCGAGCTTCTTTATCACATTCCGCCCGAAAAGTCAATAGGGGGCGAGGCGATTTTAACCCGTCTCATCGACGATCGCGCGATCGAACTGACGCTGACCGGTTTACCTCTAGAGGTGTTGGAAAACTACGGGATCGATTCGCGTCTGGTCGGTCGGGGCGCGGACGGGGAAGAAATTGCCGTCGCCCTTCTCTCGCGGCAGGGATTGACCGCCCGGGCGAAATTACTCTCCCCCGGAAATTCCCCCGCCGTCGGGCAGATCTTCCGGGAAAAACGCCGGGTATTCTCCGGGAAAATCGGGTTAATCGTCGCGTTAGATAGCGAGTTAAGCCGGATCGAGCGGGTGGACGCGATCGGGGCCTTCGCCTCCCTGCCGACCGTGGCCGCGGTGATCAACGCGGGGGAAAGACAGGTCGATTGTCTCTTGAGTCGGGACGGAACCGAGCAATCCGGGAGCTATCGCCTGCTCTCTCCCAACGGCTCGTTAATTCTCGGCAGTTTGGGCGCGGGAAACGAGGCGGTCAAGTCCGGGGTGAAACGACTCGAACCCCTGCTCGAAACGCTCCTCGCCCGGAAGTTATGGCGGTTGTTAGTGAACGGGGAATCGTCCGGGGTGGCGGCCGTCGTCCGGTTGGAAACCGCGGGCAAACTTCCCCTCGCCCGTCAGGATACCCGGGCGGCACTGCTGAAAAACTGTTTCGCGGGCGCGACGGCCGATTGTCCGCCGGCGAGCCTCCGGGAGAGCGAGAACCCGGCGCGACTGTCGATCGGGACGGAAATTCGCTACCGGATCGAGAACCAAGGAGAGGAACCGCTGTACGGGTTGATTTTAGGCATCGATAACGAGTTACACCCGCTTATCGTTTGCGATTGTCGGAAAAACGACGAGAATCCAGGCTCTCCGACGCGAAAATTCACCCCGTTCGTCGTCGGGCCGGGCGAGCGGACGATCGTTCCCGATTCTTCCGGCGGGTCGATGAAAGTTACCGCGCCGAGCGGTATCGTCGAGCATTACGTCATTCTCTCGCGCAAACCTTTAGAAAAAACCCTGGTGACGCTCAATAGCGCGCCGACGGTCGCGGGAACCTCCGAATCCTTTTTCCCCCTGCGCGAACCCCTGGAAGTGACCCGCGCCCTGTGGGAAGACACGCGGAGCGCGACCGAGGTGACGACGGACACCGCGGCCGGGGCGATCGATAATGCCGTTTTCGATGTCGGGACCTGGGCCGCTTTTCGGTTTATCTATCGGGCGCTCCCGCTATCCCCGAGTGCCGGTTAATCGCTCGAAAGCGATCGGGAAAACACGCGCCGCCGGACGGAAATCGCCGGCAAAAAGCGGAGAGCGTCCGTCCCCGGTTCTTCGGATCACTCGATCGAAGGATTGTATGGAATGAACTCTAGGAAAGGCGTTAAAATCTTAGAACAGATCCGCGAGTTGTTAGGATTCACCAACCCCGATCGAAAAAAGACGGGGATTGTCTAGACCGATCCGGGCGACGCGAGAGGTGAAGGTCGTCTGGAGACACAACTTGAAACGAGTTGGCCGGTTCTCGCCTTATCGGGAACAAAAACCGGTTTCCCGCCTCGGGAATGTCAAGCCGTCCTAGAAAGACGGGGTTTTCAACTCAAGAGTTTTCGATGAATCTTCTCCCTCGGACGACCCAACGCCGCCTTCAAAAAATACCGCAGATTGCCAGTGTTTGGGAAGGCGATCGCCGGCCGCTATCCTCGTCGAGAACCAACGACCGGGAGGAAGAGGGCGGGGAATGCGTGATCTGGGTGGATGGCTCGGAGGCTTGCGTTCGAGCGATGGATGTGGTCTCCCCGGAAGCCGGGCCGGAAGCGATGGTCAGAACGCTATTACGGGCGATCGAAACGCCCCAGAATCCCGCCCGTCCGGCCCGCCCCAAGAAAATCATCGTCCGCGATCGCGAGACCCAGTTTTTCCTGCGCGGGGTTTTACAGGATCTCGAGATCGCGATCGATTACGTTCCCGAACTGCCCCTGATCGACGAACTTTTCCGGGGATTCGAGGAATTTCACAATAACCGTCCTCCCGCCCTCCCCGAAGCCTGGGAAAACGCCCTCGTACAGACAGCCCGCGAACTCTGGAAAGCCGGCCCCTGGGAACTGATGGCCGATTACGATATCGTGGAAATCGCCATCGATCGCCCGGATCTGCCGTCGCTCTACGCTTGTGTGATGGGAATGCTCGGCCGCGAGTACGGGGTGATCCTCTATCGCTCTCTCGATTCCCTGAAACGCTTCCGACAGGCCGCCATCGAGGAAAAGTCGATGGAACGCATGGAAAAGGCTTTTCTCTCCCAGGATTGTTGGTTTTTGAGCTACGAGTTAGACGAGGACGAGGAAGAGGACGAGGACGAAGAGTACGATCTCGCCGATTTTCACCCGTCGCTGGTTCACCCGGTTTTCGGTAGCGTGCATCCCTACGAGGGAATCCGCCCCTATCTCGATGAAGAGGAAGCGAGAGTGGTGTATATCGCCCTCAACGTTCTTCTCCGTTTCTTTAAAGGCAATCAAAACGCTTTCTCGGAAGATCCGATCCCGGAACTTCACAAACGGTTCCGCGTACCGAGCGATCCGGCCCGACCGAAAGGGGAAACGGTTTCCGCGAACGCCTCCACCCTGCCGGAATTGCGCGAGGAATTCGTGAAAACGATGGAGGAATCGGGCGTGGGTTCCTTCCCCGATGACGACGGGGAAGACGGCTCGCCACTCAAGGAAGATCTCGTTCCCGACAACGCTCACCTGAGTTTGGGGATGGTTCCCTGGCATCTTCTCGAACAGATCCGGGAACGACCGAATCTCTACCATCAGGCTCGATCGTTCGCGACCGGGGGCGAGGGTTTCCCGGTGGTGATGATTCAAACCTCCCGCCCGAAAGCGAAGGAGATTATCGAGAAAATTCAACAGGCGGGCGGATTGGCGGGAATCGGCTTCAATCCGGGCGAAGATCCCTTCGATGATACCCGCTACGATCTCGGTATCCTGAAAATGGGTAACGGCGATCTCTATCTCTTCGGGGAGTTCGAGGACGACGATCCCGACCACCGAAACGCGCGACGCAACTGGGACAGACGTTGTAAAAGTACCAAGGGCCACTGCGGTCTGATTATCGCGATGGGAGTGACCGGTTCCTCGCGCGGCAATCCCCAATTGAGCGATATGCTGGGTCTGTTCGAGACGAAAACGATCGATAGTAAAGATCTAGATCTGGGCGTGTTAACGCTTATGTCCCATTTCGGCTGATCTTTTAGCGGGAGAGTAAAGAGGGGGCGTGAATTCTCGAAACCGGGGTAAACGCCGGTTTATCCCCCCGGTCTCGATTTCCGATGAATTCTTCCTTCGAGAAAAGACCTCCCGCGCGATTCGTTTTCGAGAGTCTACAAACTTCAAAAGCTGGAATTATAGCCAGATAAATAGTTTTTTCTCCCGGCTTTTAGCCATAAAATTTTTGATTATTTCTCCTGACTCCTGACTCCTGACTCCTGACTCCTGACTCCTGACTCCTTACTCCT